>JALYNK010000058.1 GCA_030773235.1 Actinomycetota bacterium
GGCCTGCCACGCGGTGGCCCCTCGTGCGGGAGCCGGCGCCGTGCCCGGCCGCGGGCTCGACCTGCAGCCCGCAGTCCCGGCAGTACGGCGACTCGGCCGTGCCCGGCTCGCACCGTTCGCACGCCTCGACGGCCTCGAAGACCACGTCAACCTCCCGCACCCGCGCCCCGGCGGCGCGGACCCATCTTCGCGCCCGGTCCGGTGCCGCGGACTCTGCGACGGGCGTGCCGCGGGCCACACCGCAGCGGATCACATCCGTGCAGCGAGCCGGAACGGATCGCGGTCCTGCCTCAGGCGGCAGAGCGGGACGGTGCGCTCGTCTGCGGCTCGCGCTGCCTCGGCAGCGCGACCACCGTGCCGCCGCGCAACTCGCGGTCGGCGAGCAGCGCGACCACCGGGGCGGCCAGGTACGCGCCGCCCTGTGCCGCGAGGCCGAGCGCGAGCATGAGGACCACGCCGCCCGGCCCGAGGAGGCCGAGAGCGGCAGCAGTTCCGAGGCACGCGGTGCCCAGCACCGTCTCGGCCCTGGCCTCGCCGAGCACCGCGAGTCCTCGGCTCGACGACCGGAACTTGTCGGTCCGCTGCCACGAGGCGCTGCCTCCGCAGACGGCCTTGAGGGCAGCGGTCACGATGACGTGGTGGAGAGCGGCGAAGGCCAGCGTGCCGCCGAGCGCCTGCCGCAGCGTGGCTCGCAGGAGACGGCGGTACACCAGCCACCGCAGCGTCGTCTGACCGACCAGCAGGGCGGTCGACGCCGCCCAGAGCGCGAGGGGCACCGTCACCTGTTCGTCGTGCACCGCCATGGACACCGCGGCTCCCGCGCCGATCGGGACCAGGAGCGCGCGGAGCCCGATGAACACCACGTCGAGCCCGTGGTTCGCGTGGTGCAGGCGCTGCGCCCAGGTGAGACGTGACGGCGTGCCGAACCGGCCCGGCAGGAACAGTCGCCAGTGCCGCTTGAGCTCCTGCACAGGACCGTAGGTCCAGCGGAAGCGCTGCTTGCGGTAGCCCGCGAACGTCTCCGGGATGAGCCCCCGCCCGTACGGCTCGTTGAGGTACACGGAGTCGTAGCCCAGAGCATGGATGCGGATGGCCAGCTCGGAGTCCTCGGTGAGGCACCACTCGGCCCACCCGCCGGCCTGCTCCAGGGCCTGCCGGCGGATGAGCGACATCGTCCCCACCGTGAGCCCGGCGCCCGCCTCGTCCAGGCCCACCATGCCGGTGGCGAAGAAGACGCCGTACTCCGCGTCGGCCCACCGGGCGAACCGCGTGTCCAGCTGGCGGTAGGCGTGGGGGCTCTGCACGAAGCCGGTGCGCGGGTCCTCGAAGTGCCCCACCGTCCGGCGCAGCCACTGCGGGTCGACCTGGTAGTCGGCGTCGACCACCGCGATCACGCTGGCCCGGGAGTCGGCCTGGGGCAGCGCCCAGTTCAGCGCACCGGCCTTGGCGCCGGCGATGCCCGTGACGTGCAGGAAGCGGAAGCGGGGCCCGAGACGTCGACAGGCGCGTTCGACGGGCCGCCACAGGGCCTCGGACTTGGTGTTGTTGTCGATCACGAGCACCTCGAAGTGCGGGTAGTCCAGGGCCGCGATCGACTCCAGGGTCGCGATCACGACCCCGGGCGGCTCCGCGTGGCAGGGCACGTGGACGCTCACCAGCGGTGCGTCGCCACGCCACTCCTCGAGCCGTGCGGGCGGGCGACGCCACTCCCGCCGCAGCAGAGGCTCCCAGCCCTCGCGGATCTGCACGAGGAGCGACGGCGCTGCGGCGGCACCCAGCAGTGCCCCGGTCCAGAGCAGTGCGGACGTGACCCAGCTCAGCTCGAGGCGGGCGAGGAACGCGAGCCCCCACGCGAGCCCCGCTGCGCTCATCAGCACGTACGCGGCCCAGAGGACGGCGCCGGCGGGGTGCAGCCGCGGACGGCGTGCGGCGTACGCGGCCGGGAGCGCCGACAGCAGCGCGGCCGGCAGCAGCGCGACATCGGGGTCGACGAGCCGCAGCAGGACCAGGCAACCGGCGGTCGCGCCGGCGCTCGTGGCCGTCGTCACGAGCCAGGACGACGAGGGACGGAGCGCGACGAGCGCGACGGCGGCGAGAAAGGCGACGGCGAGGACGAGGACGGCTGCACCGAGCGCTGCGACCAGGGGAGCGGTGTCAGGGGCCATGCCGCCCTCTCGTCACCCGTCCGGGGGAACCTGAGGGCCAGGTACGCGGTGCAGGGGGCGTTGTGCTGCAGGACACAGCTGTACGGCTTCCGGCGGGGTCCCCGCGACGAGCGCCGGCCCGTACGCCGAGCACTGGTACGCCGAGCCGCTCCCTGAGCGGGTTTGACCGGTCGGCCGGGGCTCTGCTTGCGTCCGTGCCGTGGACGCCGCGCTCCCGGACGCCGGACGCGGGCTGACCCGGCGACGGCTGGTCAGCGGCGCGCTCGGCGCCGCGGCGCTCGGCGCGGGCGCGGCGGCCGGGGCCGGAGGCACGGCGTACGCCCACACCGCGCAGCGCCGCGACCGCGCGTTCGTCGCGCACGAGCCGCTGCGCGGCGCGTCCGGCACCCGGGTGGTGTGGCGCGCGAGCACCGACGAGCCGGTGCTCGCGCTCACCTTCGACGACGGACCCGACCCGGCGTACACCCCGGCCCTGCTCGACGTGCTCGCCGAGCACCGGGTGCGCGCGACGTTCTTCCTGGTGGGGCAGCGCGCGTACGAGCACCGCGACCTGGTGCGCCGGCAGCTCGGTGACCGGCACGACCTCGGCAACCACACCTGGACGCACGCCGACCTCAGCGGGCTCGACCTGCCCGAGGTGCGGGAGGAGCTGGCCCGCACCTCGCAGGTGCTCGCCGACGTCGCCGGCCGTCCGCCCAGCGTCCTGCGGCCGCCGTACGGGCGGCTCACCGGCTCGGCGCTGCAGGCCGCCGCCGAAGGGGGGATGGACGTGCTGGCGTGGGACGAGCGGCTGCGCGAGCGGGAGCTGGACGTCGCCGGCAACGTCGCCGCGGTGCTCGACGCGCTGCGCCCCGGGATGGTGCTGCTCGCGCACGACGCCGGGCCGTCGCCCCGGCAGATCGGCATGGCCGCCGTGCCAGAGATCATCCGGGGGGCTCAGGCGCGCGGGTTCCGCTTCGTCACCGCGCAGGAGGTCCTGGCGCTGGACAGCGCCTCGGACCGCTGACAGGTGAGCAGGTCGGCGGGCACGACCCGGACCGGGAGCGGCTGGTCGGTCGCGAACTCGCTCGCGCCCTCGACCACCGCGTGCTCCTCGTACGTCTCACCGGCGAGGCGGAGGACGGCGAGCCGGGGGACCTCCGGCTCGACGAGCCAGTACCGGGGCGCCCCGCCCCGCGCGTAGATGCGGCGCCTGTCGTGCAGGTCGCGGTCGCGGCCGATGGGGGACACGACCTCGACGACGAGGAGCGGCGCCCCGGTGACCGCGCGGTCGCCCACCGACTCCTCGGCGGCGACGACGAGGTCGGGCTCGGGGACCTGTCCCGGCCCGATGCGCCACGCCACCGGTGCGACGAAGGTGCGCAGCCCCAGCGGCCGGGCCGCCTCGCGCAGCAGGACCGCGAGCTCCAGGACGACGTGCTGGTGGCGGGTCCCCGGCGGCGGGGTCATGACCAGAGCACCGTCGAGCACCTCGTAGCGGTTGCCGTCGTCCGGGGTGGCGAGCAGGTCCACCAGGTCCAGGGGACGGTCGAGGACGGTCACGCTCTCCAGCCTCCCACCGCCCAGGCGGCGCGAGCCCGCTCGCGAAAGCGGCAGGGCCCGGAGCCCGGGGCCGTCGACGGGCCCGAGGACGAGGTGCGTGCGGACCGGGGCGGTCGAGGCGCCGTACGCCGCGAGGACGACGAAGGCCATGAGCAAGAACACCGTGCTCAGCAGGAGCATGCGCGGGAGCGCCTGCGGGTCGCCGGCGGGCACGAACTGCGGCAGGAACGCGAAGCAGAACAAGCGTGAACTCGGGGCTGAGCAGGTTGACCAGCACCGCCGACGCGAACGATCCGGCGCGCGGAGCGGGGCGTCGCCTCGGCCTGCACCGAGAGCACGCTGGTGTCGCGCCACGTCGTCCACGCCGTGTAGAGCACACGCGTCGCCGAGCACTCGACGACCTCGAGTACGAGGCCGCTCGACCAGCGACGTGAGCGGGAACGTCACCGTCACCGCGTGCTCCTCGGCGCGGGGCCGTCGAGCCGGGCTGGTGCGGGACGCCCCGTCGCTCCCGCTCCGAGCGCCTACTCCATGCCGCGGAGCATCTCCATGAGCTCGGCGCACTTGGGGCAGACCGGGTACCGCTCGGGGTCGCGGTTCGGCATCCACGTCTTGCCGCAGAGGGCCACCGCGGGCGTGCCGTCGATGGCACTGCGCATGATGTCCTCCTTCTTGACGTAGTGGCTGAACCGCGGCTCGTCGCTGCCCGTGTCGAGCGTGGGGTCCGCGACCGGGCGGGTGTCGAGCTCCGTCATGCGCCGAGCGTACGGCGCTGCTCCTGCTCGGGAGCACGATCCGGAGTGGCCCGGCCCGCACCGGCCCGGTCCTCGACCCAGCCGAGCGTGACGACCGTGCCCCCGAGCCGCTCGACCAGCGCGGTCTCCGGAAGCATCTCCCGGGTGTAGTCGCCGCCCTTGACGTAGACGTCCGGGCGCACTGCCTCCAGCAGCTCCGCGGGGGTGTCGGCGTCGAAGACGACGAGGTGGTCGACGCCGACGAGCGCCGCGAGCACGGCCGCCCGGTCCTCGACGGGGTTGACCGGGTGCCCGGGCCCTTTGAGCCGCTCGACGGAGTCGTCGCTGTTGAGACCCACGACGAGCACGTCGGCGAGCGCCCCCGCCTCACGCAGGTGCGCGACGTGAGCGGCGTGCAGCACGTCGAAGCAGCCGTTGGTGAAGGCGACCGTGCGGCCCTGCGCCCGGTGGCGGGCGGCGAGGTCGGCGAGCCGCGCGACGTCGCGCACGCGCTGCTCGGTGGTGCCCACCGCCTCGCGCAGGTCGTCGGCGGAGCACAGCGTCGTCCCCGGCGCGCGCACGACCACCTGCGCGGCCCGTTGCGCGAGCTCACCGGCCAGCGCCGGCGGTGCGTCCTGCGCCAGCGCCAGCGCCAGCGCCGCCGTGAAGGAGTCGCCCGCCCCGGCGGCGTGGGTGTCCGGCTGCGGTGTGGTGTGCAGCCGGACCGGCGGCCCGTCGCTGAGCACCACCGCGCCGTCGCCGTCGAGCGTGGCGGCGACGACCTCGGCGGCGAGCTCCGCCCGTACGCGGTCGGCGCCGGCGACGACGCGCTCGGCGCGGTCGAGCCCGGGTGGCAGCAGCGGCGCCACCTCGGCGAAGTTCGGCTTGACGGCGCGCGGGCGCACCGCCGCCCAGCGCTGCGGCGCGCGGCTGTCGACGACGACGCACGGGTGGCCCAGTGCGGCGACGGCGTCGACGGCGCCGTCGGCGAGCAGGCCCAGCGCGTAGTCGCTGACGACCACGGCGGCGGACTCCGGCGCGAGCTCGCGCAGGCACTGCGCCAGCCGGGCGCGCGTGACGTCCGTGACCGGTCCCTCGTCGCCGGTGTCGAAGCGGGTGAGCATCTGCCCACCCGCGGAGATCCGGCGCTTCGCGCAGGTCGTACGACCCGGCTCGACGAGCACGTGCGCGTCGTCGACCCCGACCTCCCGCAGGACGCGGCGCAGCAGCGCGCCGTCGGCGTCCTCGCCGGTGACGGTGACGAACCGGACACGGGCGCCGAGGGCGGCGAGGTTCGCCGCGGTGTTGGCGGCCCCGCCCGGGGCGTAGCGCTCGGTCGTCACGCCGACGACGGGCACGGGCGCCTCGCGGGACAGCCGGCTGCTGGGGCCGGACAGCCAGCCGTCGAGCACGGCGTCGCCGACGACGAGCACGGGCAGGCCCTGCGCCCCGTCGACGAGGGCGAGCAGCGGGTTCACGCCGGGACCCGCTCGGACAGCACGGCCTGCCAGTCGCGGACGAACCGCTCGATCCCGAACCGCTCCCGTGCCAGCGTCCGCGCGCCGGCAGACAGCTCCGCGGCCTCGTCGCGGTCGGCGAGCAGCCGCCGGACGTGCCCGGCGAGCCTCGCCGGATCGGTCTCGACGTAGCCGTTGACCCCGTGCCGGACCGCGGTCGCCATCTCCGTGGTCGCCAGCCCGACGACCGGCAGCCCCAGCGCCATCGCCTCGCAGACCGCGAGCCCCATCGAGGTGTAGCGGATCGGGTTGAGGAAGCACCGGTACGTGGTCAGCCGCCGGTGCAGCTCGGGCAGCGGCAGGTCGCCGAGCCAGCGCGCGTACGCCCCGCCGCCCATGCCGGCGAGGTCCACGGGCACCTCGGCGGCCACCCGGTCGAAGACGTCCGGCCCGAGCCGGCGCCCGCGCCGGTAAAGGTTGTTGACGACCGTCACGGCGGCCTCGGTCTCGCCCGTCCAGGGCAGGTCGGGCACGACGACGCCGTGGTCGACGACACGGGCCGGCGTGACGCCGCTGTCCCACATGAGGTCGTTGAACGGCGTGACGTGCACGAGCGTCGCCGCCTCGTCCTGCACCGGGTGCAGCGCGTCGTTCGGCCAACCCGGCGGCGGGTCGTGCTCGAGGTGCAGCCGGGGCAGCTCGTCGACGCGCGGGCCGAGCAGGTCGTGCCGGTCGCGCTCCCAGCCGCGCCGGGACTGGGTGACCACGAGGTCGATCTCGGCGTCCGCCACCTCGTCCGCAGCGATCTCCACGACGTTGTCCGGCCAGGCGAAGCTCGGCGTGCGGCCGCCGTACCCCTCGCCGCGGTCGGGCGTCACGGGGAGCAGCCAGGTGACGGGGACGTGGCTGAGGTACCAGAGGTAGGAGCCGTGCACGTGCCAGGTCAGGACCCTCACGCGGCGCGGACCTCCTCCACCGCGCGCACGACCTCGCCCGGCGCCACGTCGAGGCACTCGTGCGCGTACGGGCAGACGAAGGCGCGGCAGGGCGCGCACGGAGTCGGCACCCGCAGCAGGCGGGCCGGCGCCGACCGCGGCGCGAACTGCGACTCGTCCTCGGTCCCGGCGAACAGCGCCACCACGGGCGTGCCCACCGCGTCGGCGACGTGCATCCCGCCGGAGTTGTTGGTCACCGCGACCTGCGCGTCGGCGATCAGCGCGACGAGCGCCGGCACGTCGAGCCGCCCGGCGAGCGGCACGCCCCCGGGGCCCGCGACCTGCTCCACGAGGTCGCGCTCCCGGTCCGTCCCGACCACGGCCACCGGCAGCCCCAGCCGCCGCGCGACCTCGGCGAAGCGCTCGGGGGAGTAGCGGCGGGACGGGCAGGACGCGCCCGGCGCCAGCACGGCGTACGCGTCCGGCAGCCCGGCGGAGCGCAGCACCTCGCGGGCGCGCTCCCGGGCGTCGTCCGGCACGGTGAGCTGCAGCGCGCGGCCCCGGTCGGGGACGCCGGCGGCGGCGAGCAGCGCGAGCGCGCGGTCGGTCTGGTGCTGCTCGTCCGGCGGGGCGGGCAGCCGGTGTGTGAGGACGCTGCCGCCGAACTCCTTGCTGGTCCCGACCCGCACCGGCACGCCGGCGAGGTACGCGGCGTACGCCATCGGCCACGGCGACTGCGCGAACGACGTGAGCACCACGACCGCGTCGTAGCCGCGCAGCCGGTCCACGAGCGCCAGCTCGCGCGCGGGGTCGAGCGGCAGCCG
>JALYNK010000059.1 GCA_030773235.1 Actinomycetota bacterium
AGCGCGCGGTGCAGCCACGCGAGTGCGACGCGCCACGGCTCACGTACCGCGGCGTCCCCTCCGGGAAGGGCGACAGGGGCCAGCTGCCCCACCCGCTCCGACGCCGCGAGGTCGGCGAGCAGGAACTCCCCGCCCCACAGCGTCCCGTCGCTGCCCAGGCCGACCCCGTCGAACGCGAGACCGAGCACCTGGGAGGTGACGCCGTGCTCGACCAGGCAGGCGGCGACGTGCGCGTGGTGGTGCTGCACGGCGTGCAGAGCCAGGCCGGACGCGCGGGCCCACGCCGTCGACCGGTAGTCGGGATGCAGGTCGTGCGCGACAACGGCCGGAGTAACACCGCTGAGTCGGGTGAGGTGCTCGACCGCTGCGGTGAACGCCTGGTACGTCGCCCAGTCGTCCAGGTCGCCAAGGTGCTGGCTGACGACGACCGAGCCACCGCGCGCGAGCGCGACAGTGCTCTTGAGCTGCGCACCGACGGCCAGCACCGGACGTGCGGCAGGCAGCGGCAGCTGCAGCGGCTGCGGCACCCACCCGCGGGCGCGGCGCACCAGGCGAGGCCGTCCCTCCGAGCGGGCCTGGAGGACCGAGTCGTCGGTCCGGACGTGGATCTGCCGGTCGTGGCTGAGGATCCCGTCGACCAGTGGCCCCAGTCGGTCTCGGGCCTCGGCGTCGTCGTACGCCATGGGCTCCGAGCTGGAGTTGCCGCTCGTCATGACGAGGGGCCGCCCGACCGCGCCCAGCAGCAGGACGTGCAGCGGGCTCGACGGCAGCATGACGCCCAGCTCTGCGACGCGCGGTGCGACGCCGGCGGCGACCGGCGCGTCGGTTCGGCGCGGCGCCAGCACGATCGGCCGCCGCGACGACGCGAGCGCGGCGAGCGCCGCCGCGCCGAGCTCGCACAGCTGCTGCGCCGCGGACAGGTCGGCCACCATCACCGCGAACGGCTTGTCGTCTCGCCGCTTCCGCCGCCGCAGCGTAGTGACCGGGTGCTCGTTCCCGGCGTCGCAGGCGAGGTGGTAGCCCCCTACGCCCTTCACGGCGACGACCCCACCGCCGCGAAGGCAGGCGATGGCTGCGGCGAGCGCATCGGCACCCGCAGCGCTCTGCGCCCCACCGCTCCAGGTCAGAGCGGGACCGCACATGGGGCAGGCATTCGGCTGAGCGTGGAAGCGCCGGTCGCTCGGGTCGTCGTACTCCGCCCGGCACCGCGGGCACATCGCGAACTCGCACATCGTCGTCGACGCCCGGTCGTAGGGCACGGCACGGACGATCGTGTAGCGCGGCCCGCAGTCGGTGCAGTTGAGAAACGGGTAGCCGAAACGCCGGTCGGCCGGATCGGCGAGCTCGACCAGGCAGGCGGCGCAGGGGGCGACGTCGGCGCTGACGCGTACGTCGGTGCCTGCACCGTGCCGCGTCGTCGCGATGGTGAACCCGCACGTCCCCGCCGGTTCGACCGCCTCGACCTCGACGGCTTCGACGACCGCGAGCGCCGGTCCGACGCGGACGTCGCGGACGAGCGCGGCGAGGGCAGCGGCGGACCCTTCGGCCTCGAGCAGGACGCCGTGGCCGTCGTTGGCGACCCATCCCGCGAGGCCGAGCTCGCGCGCCCGCCGGTGGACGAACGGACGGAACCCGACGCCCTGCACGGTGCCACGCACCCGCACGCGCACCCGGTGGACGGCGCCCTCGGTCAACGGGCGTCAGCAGATGCGCGGGAGCGGGTCGCCGACGAGCATGTCGACGATGCGCGTGCCCCCGAACGACGTCTCCAGCAGCACGATCCGCTCGGGCTCGGCGGCGATGCGCCCGACGACGGCGGCGTCCCGACCGTGGCGATGGGCGCGCATCGCCCGCACGGCGGCCTCGGCCTGCGCGGCCGGGACGACCGCGATCAGCTTGCCCTCGTTCGCGACGTACAGCGGGTCGATGCCGAGCAGATCGCACGCACCGCCGACCGCACGGCGGACCGGCAGCGCCGACTCGTGCAGGACGACGGCGCACCCGGCGTCGGCAGCGAGCTCGTTGCAGACCGTCCCCACCCCGCCGCGGGTGGGGTCGCGCAGCCACCGCGTCCCGGGCGCCGCCGCGAGCAGGGTCTCGACGAGGTCCGCGAGCGGAGCGGTGTCGGACGCGATGTCGGCCTCGAGGTCGAGGTCACCGCGGGCGAGCATCACGGCGACGCCGTGGTCACCGAGCGTCCCGCTGACGAGCACGGCGTCGCCCGGCCGGATCAGCTCAGCGCCGAGCCGACGACCGGCGGGCACGACGCCGACCCCCGCGGTGGTGATGTAGACGCCGTCGGCCGCGCCCTTGTCGACGACTTTCGTGTCACCGGTGACGATCGTGACGCCGGCCTGCGCAGCCGCCTCGGCCATGTCGGCGACCAGCGCCGAGAGCTCGGCCACCGGCAGCCCCTCCTCGACGACGAAGGCTGCCGACAGCCACTGCGGCCGGGCGCCGGACACGGCCAGGTCGTTCACGGTGCCGTGCACGGCAAGGTGGCCGATCGAGCCACCGGGGAACCACCGCGGCTTGACGACGTAGGAGTCGGTCGAGAACGCGAGGCGGTCGCCCGACGGCAGGGTCAGCACCGCGCCGTCGCCGAGCGGCTCCAGCGCATCGTTGCGGAAGGCCTCGAGGAACACCGCGTCGACCAGCGCGGCCGAGGCCTTGCCGCCGGCGCCGTGCGCCAGGGTGACGACGTCGTCGGTCAGCCGCGGCCGGCGGCGACGAAACGACTCGATGCGCTCGAGGACGCGCTCCTGACGGCCTTCGGGCACCGGCCGGTCGACGGTTGTCACGTCGACGCCGCCGCGAGGGCGGGCGCCGTCTTGTGCAGCCGCCCGAACGTGTAGTACGCCGCGCAGGCGCCCTCGGACGACACCATGCAGGTGCCGATCGGCGTCTCCGGCGTGCACGCCGTGCCGAAGACCTTGCACTCCCACGGCTTGATGACGCCCTTGAGCACCTCGCCGCACTGGCAGGCCTTCGGGTCGGCCACGCGCACGCCGGGCAGATCGAACAGCCGCTCGGCGTCGAAGGCCGCGAACTCCTCGCGCAGCGCCAGTGCGCTCTGCGCGATGAAGCCCAGGCCACGCCACTCGAAGTGCGGCCGCAGCGTGAACACCTGCTCGAGGATCCGCAGCGCGATCGGGTTGCCCTCGTCGGCGACCACGCGGTTGTACTGGTTCTCGACCTGACAGCGGCCGTCGGCGAACTGCTGCAGCAGCATCACGACGGCCTGCAGGATGTCGAGCGGCTCGAAGCCCGCCGTCACCAGCGGCTTGCCGTAGCGCCGGGGCACGAACTCGTACGGCCGGTTGCCGATGACCGTGCTGACGTGGCCGGGGCCGAGGAAGCCGTCGAGCCGAAGGTCGGGTGAGTCGAGGATCGCCTTGAGCGGCGGCACGATCGTCACGTGGTTGGAGAAGACGCTGAAGTTGCTCACGCCGGCCTCGCGGGCGCGCAGCAGCGTCACCGCCGTCGACGGCGCCGTGGTCTCGAACCCGACCGCGAAGAAGACCACGCGCTTGTCGGGGTTCTTCTGCGCGATCTTCAGCGCGTCGAGCGGGCTGTAGACCATGCGGACGTCGGCGCCCCGCGCCTTCGCCTCCAGCAGGCTGGAGCTGCTGCCGGGCACGCGCATCATGTCGCCGAAGGAGGTGAAGACGACGCCTGGCTGCTCGGCCAGGGAGATCGCGTCGTCGACGCGCCCCATCGGGATCACGCACACCGGGCAGCCCGGTCCGTGCACCAGCTCGACGGTGTCGGGGAGCAGCTGCTCGATGCCGTGCCGGTAGATGGTGTGCGTGTGCCCCCCGCACACCTCCATGAACGCGTACGGCACGCCGGCGCGCCCTCCTTCCGCGAGCTCGGTGATGCGCCGGACGGCGACCCGGGCGGCTGCCGGGTCGCGGTACTCGTCGACGAACCTCACGCGCTCTCCTCGTGCTCGAGCCGTTGCTGCACGCGCTGCCACAGCGCGTGGGCCAGCGCGGACTGCGCCTCCTGCGTGCGGTGCACGCTCTGCGCATCGACGGCGACGCAGTGGTCGAGGTCGGCGCACGAGCGCATGGCTCCGCCGCCGTAGCCGGCGAGACCGACCGTCAGCAGGCCGACCCGCTTGGCCTGGGCGAACGCCGCGAGGACGTTCGCCGATCCGCCGCTGGTCGACAGTCCGAGCGCGACGTCACCCGGCCGCCCGTGCGCGATGAGCTGGCGGGCGAAGAGCACGTCGACGCCGATGTCGTTGGCGAGGGCGGTCAGCACCGCGGGATCGGCGACCAGCGACCTGGCCGGCAGCGGACGCCCGATGCTCGGCGAGACGAACAGCGCGGCCAGACCGGCGGCATCGGTCGCCGAGCCGCCGTTGCCGAAGCAGAACAGCCGGCCGCCGGCGGCGAAGGCGCCGGCCATCGCGTCGGCCGCCCGGTCGAGGTCGAGCGCGCCGTCGGCCAGCGCGACGTGCCGGGTGCGCGCGCTCTCGACCGCCTTGGCCTGCGCTGACCGTGACAGGTCGGCCAGCAGGGAGGTCGCCGCGACCTGCCCGTCCTCGAGCATCGGGTACAGGAACGAGCCCGGCGTCGTCACGGGCTCGCCGCCAGGCGGGTGATGGCCATCCCGGCGTGCACCACCAGCAGGTCGTCGCGGTCGACGTCGCCGACCAGCGCGAGGTCGACGTCCTCGCACCCGTCGGGCGTGCGCACGCGCGCCGTCGACCCCCTCGCCACGACGACCTCGGCCAGTCGGCCCTCGTCCGAGCACGTGATGCACACGGGACCGTCGCAGGCGGACTCGGGATCGAGCACACCCCCGTGCTCGAGGCAGACGTGCGCCAGCTCCCACAGCAGGTGGTAGAGCAGGATGAACAGGCCGTCGTGCGGCGCCATCGGCTCGTCCGGCAGCCACAGGACGTGGTCGGCCGCCCCGACCGGCGGGCGCTCGCCCACACCGATCCACAGCGTCGTGACACCCCACGCTGGGGCTCGCCGCGCGAGGTCACGGGCCTCGCCGTCGCCGGCCGCGCTGATCAGGACGAGCACGTCGCCGGCGCGCGCGTTGGCCCGCGCCGTCGCCGTCAGGCCGTGGGCGGGCAGCGCCACGGCGGCCAGCGCCGGCTTGCCGACGACGACCGGGTGCACGAACTCCACGGCGACGTGCTGGGCGTGGTGCGGCCACGCCGGGGACGCGCACCACAGGGTGCCGCCGGCGTGCAGCCGACGAGCCAGGGCGAGCGCGGCGCCGGCGAGGTCGTCGGCCAGCCCCTCAGGGAGTCCGGTGGCGACGGCGCCGTCCAGCGCGGCCGTCACGACGGGCCGCCCACCACCGGAGCCGGGTCGGACCGGGGGTCGGCGAGGCCCTGGATCTCGGCCGAGTAGTCGGTCAGCTCCTGCTCGTAGAGGTCGCCGAGCGCCTTGAGCGCGTTCAGGGTCTCCCGCGCCTCGTCCTCGTCGATCTTGGCCATGGCGAAGCCCACGTGCACCAGCACCCAGTCGCCGACCCGTGCGGCGTTCGGACCGCCGAGGCCGATCAGCGCGATGGAGACCTCACGTCGTACGCCCTCGACCTCGACCTTGCCGCGCAGTTGCGACGCGTCGCTGATCTCGACGATCTGGCCGGGGATGCCGAGGCACATCGGGGCCCTCTCGGAGAGCGGAGTTCCACTGTAGGCCGTGCAGTAGATGTGTGGGGCAGATGTGTGGGGCCAGTAGCGCACACGGCCTCGCTCGCCGTCCTATCGTCCGCGCCATGCGCGTGGCGTTCGTGGGCAAGGGCGGTGCCGGCAAGTCGTCCCTCGCCGGGACGTTCGCGCGCGTCCTGGCGGCGACGGGTGAGCGCGTGCTGGCCCTCGACTCCGACCCGATGCCCGGCCTCGCGTTCTCGCTCGGTGTCGAGCAGACCGACGCCGGGCTGCCCGACGAGGCCGTTGTGGCGTACGAGGAGGACGGCCGCCGGCGCTTCCGGCTGCGCGACGGGCTGACCGGGACAGGAGCGGTCGAGCAGTACGCCGTCCGGGGACCCGACGGGGTGCGCTTCCTGCAGCTCGGCAAGGCGCGCGGCCCGCACTGGAACAACACGCCACAGCACTTTGCCTATCAGCGCGTGCTCGACGACCTGCCCGGCACGGGCTGGAGCATCGTCGGCGACCTGCCCGGCGGCACGAAGCAGCCGTACTTCACCTGGGGACGGTTCGCCGAGACGTTTCTCGTCGTCGTCGAGCCGACCCCGGCGTCTGTGCTGACCGGACGCCGGCTGGCCAGACTGGCGGCGACGAGCTCGGCGCCCGAGGTGATGGTGGTGGCCAACAAGGTGCGGGAGCCGCAGGACAAGGCGCGCGTCGCCGAGCGCACCGGCCTGCCGCTGCTGGGTGCCGTGCCCTTCGACCCCGAGGTGAGCGAGGCCGACCGGCGCGGTCGGCCGGTGCTCGACCACGCTCCTGACGGCGCGACCGCGGCGGCGGTACGGTCGCTCGTGGAGGCCCTGCGCACCCGGACGGAGTCGCCATGAAGGTCGCGATCGTCGGCAAGGGTGGCTCGGGCAAGACGACGACGGCCGCCGTCCTGGCCCGGTCTCTCGCGCGCGGAGGCCGCACCACGCTCGCCCTGGACTGCGACAGCAACCCGAATCTGGGCATCTCGCTCGGCCTGGGCGAGGAGACCACCGAGCGCCTCGTCGCCGTGCGCGACGCCGTCGACGCCGGTGAGCAGGACCACGCGACCAGCGCCGACGACCTGGTCGAGCGCTTCGGCGTGGAGGCGCCCGACGGCGTCCGGCTCGCCGTCGTCACCGCGATCCAGAACCCCGAGCCCGGCTGCCCATGATGTGGCATCTCACCTGAGCAGTTGCTCGGGCAGCTCGCACGTCCGGACCGCACGGTCGTCGCCGACTTCGAGGCCGGCCTCGGCACCGTTCTGCGCCTCGACGCGCCGGTCGACGTCGTCGTGGTCGTCGTCGAACCGACGGCGAAGTCGCTGGAGGTCGGCCGCCGCGCCGTGGAGTCGGTCACGGAGGGCGGGCTCGGCCGCGTGGTGGTCGCCGCCAACCGCGTGCGCGACGACGCCGACACCGCGCGGGTGCAGGACGCGTTCCCCGGTCTCGAGACGGTGCTCGTGCCGGACGACCCGGCGATCGTCGACGCCGAGCGGCGCGGCGTCGCCCCGCTCGACGCGGCTCCGGACGCACCCGGGGTGCGCGCCCTGGTCGGCCTGGCCGAGCGGCTGTTGACGAGCTCTTGACGCGGAGCTGACCTGCTGATGCCCTGAGCCGCCGACGACCCGTGGCGGATCAGGACGTCGTCCGGCGCGGGTGCGCGGCGTCGAGGGCAGCGAGCACCTCGTCGAGCGCGCGCTGCATGTCCGGCGCGACCGGAGCGACGCCTTCGTGACCGGCGCGGTCCGCAGCGGCGACCTCGGCATCGTACGGCAGCACGCCTGCGACCTCGATGCCCTCTGCGGCCAGCGCGTCGCGCAGGAAGGCCACGTCCGGCTCGGTGCGCGCCTTGTTGGCGACCGCCAGGACGCCGGGGATGCCGAGCTCGGCGGCCAGGGCTGCCGTCCGCGCGGCCGTCAGGACGGACTTGCGGGTCGGCTCGCAGACCACGAGCAGCAGGTC
>JALYNK010000060.1 GCA_030773235.1 Actinomycetota bacterium
GGGCGCTGGTCATGCTTGGGACTGTAGATCGGGACGCCGACCTGTGCGTCGGATGACCGTGGGGTGAACCGTTGTGGTTCGTCCGACCCGCGGGCTACGTTCCCCGCGTGAGCCCGGTCACAGCCGGCCGGGCCTACGAGCAGCGCGTCCGAGCCGGCTCTCCGGTCCCGGACGGAGCGTGCGCAGCCCCGCCCGGCCCGGCCGGTGCGGGGGTGAGCGCGGGGCCCTGGACCTGCCCCTGCAGGACCTCGCCCTGCTCTCCCGCGTCCCTCCGCCCGGCCGAGCGTCCTCCGGCGTCCCGACCGCACGGCTGACCGGGAGGGTCCATGGCACGAGTACGGATGAAGGTCGACGGGGTCCTGTACCAGGACGAGGTGGAGCCCCGGCGGCTGCTGGCCCACCACCTGCGCGAGGGCCTGGGCAAGGTCGGCACGCCGATCGGCTGCGACACCTCGAACTGCGGGACCTGCACCGTTCTGCTCGACGGCGAGAGCGTGAAGAGCTGCTCGGTGCTGGCGGTGCAGGCTGACGGCAGCGACATCACGACGATCGAGGGCCTCGCGACGCAGCACGGGCCCGACCGCGAGTGGCACCCCGTGCAGAAGGCGTTCCAGCAGCACCACGGCCTGCAGTGCGGCTACTGCACCCCCGGCATGGTGCTCGCCGCCGTCGACCTGCTGAAGAACAACCCCAGCCCGACCGAGGACGAGGTCCGCCACGGGCTCGAGGGCAACCTGTGCCGCTGCACCGGCTACCAGAACATCGTCAAGGCCGTGCTGTCCGCGGCGTCCGACATGCGTGGCGAGGGACCGCTGCCCGGCTCGTTCGACGACGCCGACCCGGCCACCGGCCCGACGGCTGAGCGCACCACCGACCAGATGACCGGAGCGAGCGCATGACCGACCAGCTGGACGCCGGCTTCGTCGCCGAGCAGATCGCGGAGGACCCGGACGCGCTGTCCGCGCCGTACGCCGGCGGCGAGCTCGGCCGCGGCCGCCGCCGCAAGGAGGACGCCAAGCTCCTCAACGGCCAGACGATGTGGACCGACAACATCGTCCTCCCGGGCCTGCTGCACATGGCGGTGCTGCGCAGCCCGATGGCGCACGCCCGCATCGCGTCGGTCGACGTCTCGCCGGCGCTGGAGATGCCGGGCGTGATCGCCGCCTTCAGCGGCGCCGACCTCGCTGCCGAGGACGGGACGCTGCCGTGCGCGTGGCCGGTGACGGCCGACATGGTCCACCCCGACCACAAGCCGCTCGCCGTCGACGAGGTCCGTCACGTGGGTGACGGCGTCGCCGTCGTCGTCGCGCGCGACCGCTACCTCGCCGCCGACGCGCTCGAGGCGATCGCGGTCGAGTACGAGGAGCTGCCCGCCGTCGTCGACATGGAGGCGGCGCTCGCCGAGGGCGCTCCGCTCGTGCACGCCGACAAGGGCACCAACAAGTGCTACGTCTGGCCGTTCGCCGGCGGCGCGGACTACGCGGAGACGAAGGCGCGGGCCGACGTCGTGGTGAACCGCCGGTTCGTCCAGCAGCGGCTGCTGCCCACCGCGCTGGAGCCGCGCGCGGTCGTCGTGGCCCCGATCGCCGCCGCCGACGACTACACCGTCTACTCCGCGACCCAGGTGCCGCACATCCTGCGCGTGATGCTCGCGCTCACGACCGGCATTCCCGAGCACAAGCTGCGCGTCATCGCACCCGACGTCGGCGGCGGCTTCGGCTCGAAGCTCAACGTGTACGCCGAGGAGGTGCTCGCGCTCGTGGTGGCGCGGCGCCTCGGCCGACCGATCAAGTGGACCGAGTCGCGCAGCGAGAACTACCAGGCCACGATCCACGGCCGCGACCAGATCCAGGACATCGAGATCTGCGCGACCCGCGACGGCAAGGTGCTCGGGCTCAAGGTCGACCTGCTCGCCGACATGGGCGCCTACCTGCAGCTCGTCACCCCGGGGATCCCGGTGCTCGGCGCGTTCATGTTCCCGGCCATCTACAAGATGGACGCCTACTCGTTCACGGCCACCGGCGTCTTCACGACGAAGACCCCGACCGACGCCTACCGCGGCGCCGGCCGCCCCGAGGCGACGTACGCCATCGAGCGGATCATGGACGAGCTCGCCGCCGAGCTGGGCCGCGACCCGCTGGACCTGCGCCGGCAGAACTGGATCCAGCACCACGAGTTCCCGTACGACATGGTCGCGGGGCTCACGTACGACAGCGGCAACTACGAGGCGGCCACCGACAAGGCCGTCGCGATGTTCGACTACGACGGGCTGCGTCGCGAGCAGGCCGCGCGCCGCGAGCGCAACGACCCGGTCCAGCTGGGCCTCGGCATCTCGACGTTCACCGAGATGTGCGGCCTCGCCCCGTCGCGGGTGCTCGGCTCGCTGTCCTACGGCGCGGGCGGCTGGGAGGCGGCCCAGATCCGCATGCTGCCGACCGGCAAGGTCGAGGTCACCAGCGGCGCCACGCCGCACGGCCAGGGCCACCACACGGCGTGGAGCCAGATCGTGGCCGACAAGCTGGGCGTGCCGTTCGAGGACGTCGAGGTCATCACCGGCGACACCGACTCGAGCCCGAAGGGCATGGACACCTACGGCTCGCGCAGCCTCGTGGTCGGCGGCGTCGCCATCGACAAGGCCGCGGACAAGGTCATCACCAAGGCGCGGCGCATCGCGGCGCACCTGCTCGAGGCCGCCGAGGGCGACGTCGAGTTCTCGGGCGGGACGTTCTCCGTGAAGGGCTCGCCGGAGGCGAAGACCACCATCCAGGAGGTGGCGCTCGCGACCTTCGCGGCGCACAACCTGCCGGACGGCGTCGAGCCGACCATCGACGCCGACCACGTGTACGACCCGGACAACTTCTCCTACCCGCACGGCACGCACCTGTGCGCCGTCGAGATCGACACCGAGACCGGCTACACGAAGATCCGCAAGTACGTCTGCGTCGACGACATCGGGAAGATCATCAACCCCGTCATCGTGCAGGGGCAGATCCACGGCGGGCTGGCGCAGGGCATCGCGCAGGCGCTGTACGAGGAGGCCGTCTACGACGACAGCGGCAACCTCATCACCGGCTCGATGGTCGACTACCTGGTCCCGAGCGCGCTCGACCTGCCGCACTTCGACACCGCCCGCACCGAGACGCCGGCGACGAGCAACCCGCTCGGCGTCAAGGGCGTCGGCGAGGCCGGCACGATCGCCAGCACGCCTGCGGTGATGAACGCCGTCGTCGACGCCCTGCGCCCCTGGGGCGTGACCGAGCTGCCGATGCCGGCGACGCCGGAGAAGGTCTGGCGCGCTCTGCACGACGACACCGGCACGCTGCGCGCCGCCTCCGGGACGGTGTCCTACGGCGGCGTGTCCACCAGCAGCACCGGCGGCACGACCGGCACCGCCGCGTCGACGTCCGGCACCGACCCCAGCGGAGGCCAGCAGTGATCCCCCCCGAGTTCGAGTACGTCGCGCCGGGCAGCGTCGGCGAGGCGGTCGCGGCGCTCGCGGCCGACGAGGACGCCAAGGTCCTCGCGGGCGGTCAGAGCCTCATCCCAGTGCTGCGCCTGCGGCTGTCGTACCCGACGACGCTCGTCGACCTGCGCAAGGTGGAGGAGCTGCGGGGCGTGCGGGAGGAGGGCGACACGCTCGTCATCGGCGCGATGACCCGGCACGCCGACGTGGTGCAGGACCCGCTGGTGCGGCAGTACGCGGCGCTCGTCGCCGACGCGACCGCCACCGTCGCCGACCCGGCGGTGCGGCACCGGGGGACCTTCGGCGGGGCGCTCGCCCACGCCGACCCGGCCGGCGACCTCGCGGCGGTCGCGCTCGCGCTCGACGCGCAGCTCGTCGCGGAGGGGCCCGGCGGTCGGCGGACCATCCCGGCCGCGGACTTCTTCGAGGACTACCTGCAGACGTCGCTGCAGCCCGACGAGCTGCTCGTCGAGGTGCGCATCCCGAAGCTGCAGGGCGACTGGGGGGTGCGCTACGAGAAGTTCAACCGCGTCGCGCAGGCGTGGGCGATCGTGGCGAGCGCGGTCGCGGTGCGCCGGGAGAACGGCAGCATCGCGGAGGCTCGCGTCGGCCTGACCAACATGGGGCCCACGCCGGTCCGGGCCACGGGGGTGGAAGAGGCGCTGCGCGGCGCGCCCGCCGAGCTCGG
Organism: Actinomycetota bacterium; assembly: GCA_030773235.1. Lineage (GTDB taxonomy): Bacteria > Actinomycetota > Actinomycetes > Mycobacteriales > SCTD01 > JALYNK01. The sequence continues at coordinate 4,152 of JALYNK010000060.1, forward strand.
CGCGGTCGCCGAGGCGGCGGCGCGGGCCGCGGAGGGCACGACGCCTCCGGAGGACCTCAACGGACGGGCCGACTACCGCCGGCACCTCGCGCAGGTGCTGACCCGACGAGCGGTCGCGCACGCCGCGGGGCTGTGACCGGCGAGCCCCGACCCGCTGTCCCGTCGGCCCCGCCTCCGGACGCGCCGGCGACCGGCGCGGGGTCGACGGCTCGGCGCGGACTGGTGCCCGAGGGGGTGGCCGGTCCCACCGATCTCGGGCGCCTGCTCGAGGCGGCCGGCTACCTGCCCGACACCGGCGTGGCGACAGCGGCCTACCTCGCGCTCGCGCTGCCGCGCCCGCTGCTGCTCGAGGGCGACGCCGGGGTCGGCAAGACGTCGCTCGCCGCCGCGCTCGCGCAGGTCCTGGGAGCGCGCCTGCTCCGGCTGCAGTGCTACGAGGGCATCGACGTGTCCCAGGCGCTGTACGACTGGGACTTCCCGCGCCAGCTGCTGCATCTGCGGGCGGCCGAGGCCGCCGGCGTGCAGGACGCCGACGCGCTGGAGGCCGAGGTGTGGAGCCGGCGCTTCCTGCTGGCGCGGCCGCTGCTCGCGGCGCTCGAGACCAGCCCGAGCGTGCTGCTCGTCGACGAGGTCGACCGCGCGGACGACGAGTTCGAGGCGTTCCTGCTCGAGGTGCTGTCCGACTACTCGGTCACGGTGCCGGAGCTCGGCACCGTGCGCGCCGAGGTGCCGCCCGTCGTCGTGCTGACCTCCAACCGCACCCGCGAGGTGCACGACGCCCTGAAGCGGCGGTGCCTCTACCACTGGGTGCAGCACCCGTCGTTCGAGCGCGAGGTCGAGATCGTGCGCCGCCGCGTGCCCGAGGCCTCCGGGCTGCTGGCCGAGCAGGTGGCGGCGGCGTCGCAGGCGCTGCGCGGCGAGGACCTGCTCAAGCCGCCCGGCGTCGCGGAGAGCATCGACTGGGCGCAGGCCCTCGTCGCGCTCGGCGCGTCCCGGCTCGACACCGACACGGCGACCGCAACGCTCGGCGCGGTGCTGAAGTACCGCGAGGACCAGGAGCGCGCTCAGCGGGTCGACGTGGGCGTCCTGGTGGCCCGCGCGGTGTTGGGATGACGGGCACCCCGCCCGGCAGGTACGACGCCACGGACACGGTCGTGGGGCTCGCCCGCACGCTGCGGGCGGCCGGGGTACCGGCGTCGCCCGAGCGGGTTCAGGCCGCCGTGCGGGCACTGGCCGCGCTCGACCCGCGGTCGCGCGACGACGTGTACTGGGCCGGCCGGCTCACCCTCTGCGGCTCGCCGGACGAGCTGCCCCGCTACGACGCGGTGTTCGCGGCGTACTTCGGCGACCGGCCGAGCGCCGTCGTGCGCCGGCCCCGGGTCGCCCGTCCCGGGCTGCGGGTCCTGGCCGACCCGAGCGCGCCCGGCGGGGTGGAGGCCGGCGGCGACGACGCGTCCGGCAGCAGCGCGACCGCCGCCGCCAGCAGCCTCGAGCAGCTGCGGCACCGCGACGTCTCCCGGCTCACGGCACCGCAGCGCGCCGAGCTCCACCGGCTGCTCACCCTGCTGCGCCTGCCGGGTGAGCAGCGACCGACCCGGCGGTCCCGGCCGGCCCGCCGCGGCCCGCTCGACCCCGACCGGACGCTGCGGGCCTGGTTGCGGGCCGGGGGCGAGCCGGCCCGGCTGCGGCACTCCCGCCGGGCGACCCGCCCGCGCCGGGTCGTGCTGCTCGTCGACGTCAGCGGCTCGATGGACCCGTACGCCGACGCCCTGCTCCGCTTCGCGCACGCCGCCGCTCGCCGCGGCGGCAGTCCCACCGAGATCTTCGTGCTGGGCACCCGGCTGTCCCGGGTCACCCGCGAGATGACCCACCGCGATCCCGACACCGCGCTCACGCTCGTCGGCCAGGCCGCGCCGGACGCCGGGGGCGGGACGCGGCTCGCCGTGCTGGTCAAGGAGTTCCTCGACCGCTGGGGGCAGCGCGGCGCCGCCCGTGGTGCCGTCGTGGTCGTGCTGTCCGACGGCTGGGAGCGCGACGACCCGCAGCTGCTGGGCGAGCAGATGGCCCGGCTGTCCCGGCTGGCCCACCGGGTGGTCTGGGCCAACCCGCGCAAGGCCGCGCCGGGCTACGCCCCGCTCGCCGCCGGCATGGCCGCCGCGCTGCCGCACGTCGACGACTTCGTCGAGGGGCACAGCCTGGCGGCGTACGAGCACCTGGCCGCCGTCGTGCGCGGCGCCTCACGGACGGGAGCGGCGCGTGCGTGACGTGGCGGGGGAACTGCGCGGCTGGCTGCAGCGCGGCACCCGGTTCGGCCTGGCCACCGTCGTCGGGGTCAGCGGGAGCTCGCCGCGCCCGCCCGGCGCCGCTCTGGCGGTCGACGCGGGTGGCGTGGCGGTCGGCAGCGTGTCCGGCGGCTGCGTCGAGGGCGCGCTGTACGAGCTCGCCGAGCAGGTGCTGGAGTCCGACGCTCCCGTGGTCGAGACGTACGGGATCAGCGACGAGACGGCGTTCTCCGTCGGCCTGACCTGCGGCGGGGTGCTGGACGTCCTCGTGCAGCCGGTCGGACCGGCGCAGGCCGCGGTCCTGACCGGCGTGCTCGACCGGGTCCTCGCCGACGAGCCGGTCGCGCTGGCCACCGTCGTCGGCGGGCCCGCGCCGCTCGGCGCCCTGCTGGCGGTGACGCCGGAGGAGCGGGACGGCTCGCTCGGCACGCAGGGGCTGGACGCCGCGGTCGCCGACGACGCCCGCGGCATGCTCGCGCAGGGAGTCACGGGCACCCGGCACTACGGACCGGCGGGGGAGCGGCGGGTCGACGACGTCGCGGTGTTCGTGCAGGCGTTCACGCCGCCGCCACGGATGCTGGTGTTCGGGGCGACCGACTTCGCCGCCGCCGTGGCGCGGATCGGCGTGTTCCTCGGCTACCGGGTAACCGTCTGCGACGCCCGCCCCGTGTTCGCCACGGCCCGCCGCTTTCCGCAGGCGCACGAGGTCGTCTGCGAGTGGCCGCACCGCTACCTCGCTCGGGCGCTCGAGGAGGGCGCGGTGGACGCGCGCACCGCCGTGTGCGTCCTGACGCACGACCCGAAGTTCGACGTGCCGCTGCTGCAGGTGGCGCTGCGCTCACCAGCCGCCTACGTCGGGGCGATGGGCAGCCGCCGTACGCACGCCGACCGCGAGGCGAAGCTGCGCGAGGCGGGCATGACCGACGCGGAGCTGGCCCGCCTGCACTCGCCGATCGGCCTCGACCTCGGCGCGCGCACCCCGGAGGAGACCGCCGTGTCGATCGCCGCGGAGATCGTGCAGGAGCGCTGGGGCGGGTCCGGTCTGCCGCTGGGCCGTACGCAGGGCGACATCCACCACGGCCCCGGGCACCACGGCCCCGGGCACCACGGCCCGGGGCACCACGGCCCCGGGCACC
>JALYNK010000061.1 GCA_030773235.1 Actinomycetota bacterium
GCGTGGAGCTGCGCGTCCCGCCGTACGGCGCGGTGCAGTGCGTGCCCGGCCCGCGGCACACGCGCGGCACCCCCGGCAGCGTCGTGGAGGTCGAGCCGCACGCCTGGGTGCAGCTCGCCACCGGCCGGGTGACGTGGAGCGAGGCGAGCGCGGACGGGCGGGTCAGCGCGAGCGGCGAGCGCTCGGACCTGTCGGCCCACCTGCCGCTCGTGCGCGGCGGAACCGCACCGCTCCTGTGAGCAGCGCCTCGCGACCGGCCGCCGGGCGCAGCCGCGCGGCTAGGCTGGGCAGCGCCCCCGCCCCCTGTCGAGGAGCTCCCGCGTGCCGGAACACCCGGACCCGTACGGCGTGGAGCCCCCGGTCGGCGAGGAGTGCGGCGTCTTCGGCGTCTGGGCTCCCGACGAGGACGTCGCCAAGCTGACGTACTACGGCCTGTACGCGCTGCAGCACCGCGGCCAGGAGGCCGCGGGCATGGCCGTCTCGGACGGCCGGGCGGTGGTGGTCTACAAGGACCTCGGCCTCGTCGCCCAGGTGTTCGACGAGGCGGTGTTGTCCAGCCTGCGCGGGCACCTCGCCATCGGCCACACCCGCTACTCCACGACCGGTTCGTCGACGTGGGAGAACGCGCAGCCGTCGTTCCGCAACCGCACCGCCGGCTCGAGCCTCGCCCTCGGCCACAACGGCAACCTCACGAACACCGGCGAGCTGGCCCGGCGCGCCGTGGCCGTCGACGCCCACACCGGCAGCACGGGTGCGACGACCGACAGCGACCTCATCACCACGCTGCTCGCCGCCGACCCCGACCTCACCCCCGACGCCGCGGCGATGCGGGTCCTCCCGACGCTGCGCGGCGCGTTCTGCCTCGTCTTCATGGACGAGCGGACGCTGTACGCCGCGCGCGACCCGCACGGGGTGCGGCCGCTCGTCCTCGGCCGGCTCGAGCGCGGCTGGGTGGTGGCCAGCGAGACCGCGGCGCTCGACATCGTCGGCGCCTCGTTCACCCGCGAGATCGAGCCGGGCGAGCTCATCGCGATCGACGAGGCGGGGGTGCGCAGCACGCGGTTCGCCGAGCCGACGCCCAAGGGCTGCCTGTTCGAGCACGTCTACCTGGCCCGCCCGGACACCAGCATCAGCGGGCGCTCCGTCTACACCACGCGGGTGCAGGTGGGCCGGACGCTCGCGTTCGAGGCACCCGTGGACGCCGACCTCGTCGTGCCGGTGCCCGACTCCGGGACGCCGGCCGCGGTGGGCTTCGCCGAGCAGAGCGGCATCCCGTACAGCATGGGGCTCGTCAAGAACTCCTACGTCGGCCGCACGTTCATCCAGCCGTCGCAGACCATCCGGCAGCTCGGGATCCGGCTCAAGCTCAACCCGCTGCGCGACGTCGTCCGCGGCAAGCGGCTCGTCGTCGTCGACGACTCGATCGTGCGCGGCAACACCCAGCGGGCGCTGGTGCGCATGCTGCGCGAGGCCGGCGCCGCCGAGGTGCACGTGCGCATCTCCAGCCCGCCGGTCATGTGGCCGTGCTTCTACGGCATCGACTTCGCCAGCCGGGCCGAGCTCATCGCCGCCGGCATGGACGTCGAGCAGATCCGGGCGTCGATCGGCGCCGACTCCCTGGCGTACGTGTCGCTGGAGGGCCTCACCAACGCGACGCAGCAGAGCGCGGACCGGTTGTGCCGCGCGTGCTTCGACGGCCGCTACCCCATCGCGCTGCCGCAGCCCGAGGCACTCGGCAAGCACGTGCTGGAGGAGCGCTCCTCGCTCCCCGCCGCCGTGCCGAGCCGGCTGGCGAGCCACAGCTCGGAGCACGACCACACGGCCGTGGCGACCGTCGTGCACAACGGGTTGGCGGTCGTCGACGAGTTCGACGAGGCGTTGCCCGCGCTCGTCCCCGGCGAGCGGTGAGCACCGAGGGCGCGTCGTACGCCGACGCGGGCGTGGACATCGCGGCCGGCGACCGGGCCGTGGAGCTGCTGCGCTCGCGCGTCGCCTCGGCCAGCCGCCCCGAGGTGGTCGGCGGCCTCGGCGGGTTCGCGGGCCTGTTCCGGCTCGACGTGCAGCGCTACCGCGAGCCGCTGCTCGCATCGAGCACCGACGGCGTCGGGACCAAGCTGGCGATCGCTCAGGCGCTCGACAAGCACGACACCGTCGGCATCGACCTGGTCGGCATGGTCGCCGACGACCTGGTGGTCTGCGGCGCTGAGCCGCTGTTCCTGCAGGACTACGTCGCCGTCGGCCGGGTCGTGCCCGAGCGCATCGCCGAGATCGTCGGGGGCATCGCGCGGGGCTGCGAGCTCGCCGGCTGCGCGCTGGTCGGCGGTGAGACCGCTGAGCACCCGGGCGTCATGCCGGACGACGCGTACGACCTCGCGGCCACCGGGGTCGGGGTCGTGGAGGCCGACGACCTGCTGGGCCCGGACCGGGTGCGTGTCGGCGACGTCGTGATCGGGATGGCGAGCTCCGGCGTGCACTCCAACGGCTACAGCCTCGTGCGTCACGTGCTGCTGCACGGCGCCCGGCTGCGGCTGGACGCCGTCGTCGAGGACCTCGGCCGCCCGCTCGGCGAGGAGCTGCTCGTTCCGACCCGCATCTACGCCCGCGACTGCCTGGTCCTCGCTCAGGAGACCGACGTGCACGCCTTCGCGCACGTCACCGGCGGCGGGCTCGCGGCGAACCTCGCCCGCGTGCTGCCCGAGCGGCTCACCGCCCACCTGGACCGCGCGACGTGGTCACCGCCGCCCGTGTTCGCGCTGGTTCAGGGCCGCGGGCGCGTGGAGCAGGCGGAGATGGAGCGGACCTTCAACATGGGCGTCGGCATGGTCGCCGTCGTGGCGCCGGCCGACGTCGACCGGGCGCTCGCGGTGCTCATGGCCCGGCACGTGCCGGCCTGGGTGCTCGGTGAGGTGCGCGAGGACGGGCCGGGCGGCGCCGTGCTGACCGGAGCGCACCCGGCCTGAGCCGTGACCACAGCCTGGGTCGTTGCTGGCGGGGCCGCACGGCTGGAGCCGGGGCGTCCCACGTCACCTAGCGGTCGTCACCTGGCAAGCGTGGCCTAGCGGTCGTCGTCGTCCGCGGCGTAGGGGTCGGCGTGCTCGTCGTCGTCGTCCTCGTCGTCCTTCGCCTTCGTCGCGGGCGAGAAGGGGGACGGCGCGGCGCCGGAGAGCTCGGCCTTGAGGCGGTCCACCTCGAAGCCGGGGCCGCCGTACTTGAGCTCACGGGCGACCTTGGTCTGCTTGGCCTTGGCACGGCCGCGCCCCATGGCTCGACCCCCTCAGGGAAGTCGGGGCCACGCGGCCCCGGGCAGCGGAACAGAACGGTGCGTCTGCGGACCTGGCCCGGTCGGAGAGGCCCTGGGCAACGGTACAGGCAGAGCGGTGCTCGCGGCACGCCGAGCCGCTGCGGCCCCCCACCCGCTCAGCACGGCAGGTAGTACGAGCGCAACCGTCCGACGTCGGCCATGCGCCGCTCGGCCAGCCGGTCGGCGGCGGTCGCGGGCGGCACGCGCTCCTCGGCGGCGGTGCGCAGGACCGCCGCGGTGGTGTCGAAGATCTGCCCGGTCCGGGTGCGCGCCCGCGCGAAGCGCCCCGCTGTGTCGAGCCGCGGATCGGTGGCCGACCGGGCCTCCTCCGCCACCTGCAGCAGCCCGCCGGCGTTGGCGACGTAGTCGGGGACGTAGAGCACGCCGCGGTCGGCCAGGGCGCGGCCGACGCCCGGGGACGCGAGCTGGTTGTTCGCCGCACCGCAAACCACCGCGGCCTTGAGACCGTCGACGAGCTCGTCGGTGAGCGACCCGCCCAGGGCGCAGGGCGCGTAGACGTCGAGGTCGGCGGTGGGCAGCGCGGCGACGTCGCTCACCTCGACCTCGGGAGAGGCCGCGCGGACCCGCTCCACGGCCGCCGCGCTGACGTCGCTGACGACCACGCGCGCGCCGTTCTCGAGCAGGTGCCCGACGAGGGTGCGGCCCACCTTGCCGACGCCCTCGACCCCGACCCGCCGCCCGCGCAGCGTCGGCGCGCCCCAGGCGGACTCGGCGGCGGCCCGCATCGCGGCGAACACCCCGTACGCCGTCAGCACCGCGCTGTCGCCGGCGCCGCCGTTCTCCGGCGACCGGCCGGTGACGAAGCGCGACTCGCGGGCGACGACGTCCATGTCGGCGACGTACGTCCCGACGTCGCACGCCGTCCAGTAGCGGCCGCCGAGCGACTGCACGGCTCTGCCGTACGCCCGCAGCAGCGCCTCGCTCTTGTCCGTGGCCGGGTCGCCGAGGATGACGGCCTTGCCGCCGCCGAGGTCGAGCCCGGCGACCGCCGCCTTGTACGCCATCGCGCGGGACAGCCGCAGCACGTCGGCGAGCGCCGCGTCCTCGTCCGCGTACGGGTAGAAGCGGGTCCCGCCGAGCGCGGGTCCGAGCGCGGTCGAGTAGATCGCGATGATCGCGCGCAGTCCGCTGGCGGGATCCGAGCAGAAGACCACCTGCTCGTGCGCCGTGCCGTTTGCCGTGCGGTCGAAGACGCCCACGTGTCCTCCAGCTGCCGCCGCCCGGGGTCGCCGGTCGGTCGTCGCGCCGTGCCCTCGTGAGGCGGTGGCGGGGTCGGGAGGTCCCGGCCCGAGCGCAGGCTATCGACGCTCGACCCGGGCGTCTGCCGTCCCTGCCGTTGGGTCGGCCGCGTGGCAGCATGCGCCGCATGAGCGCGCCCGGGCCCTCGGCGCACGGGCGGACGCACGTGCGCCCTGCTGCGGTCGCCCACCTGCGCGTGTACGAGCCGCTCGCGGCGTTCGCCGACGACGAGCGCGACGCCTGGGCGGCGTACGTCGCCGCCGGCCGCGCGCCCGCCCGCGATCGTCTCCTCGTGCTCGAGCGCGAGGCGGCGCTGCGGGCGCTCGGCGGTGTCGCGGCGGGCCTGCCGGAGCTGCGGGAGCACGCCCTCGTCGCCGAGCTCGACGGCGTCCCCGTGGTGTGCCCCTGGCGCACCCGGCGCCGGGCGCTGGAGGCGCTCGTGGAGTTCCGGGACGACCTGCCCGACCTCGTCGCCGACGCGTTCGTGCCGCGGGTGGTCGCCGAGCAGGCCGAGGCCGAGCTGCACCGCACCCGCGCCGAGCACCCGCAGCGGCGGGTGCACGTGCTGTCGAGCACCTGGCAGGTGCCGCTGCGGTGGTTCCTGCTCGTCGACGCGCAGGAGCGGGAGGTGAGCGCGGGCGGGGGACGGTCGCGGGCGCTGCTCTACCGCACCGCGATGTCACGTGCCCGGCGGCGGACGGCCCGCGCGCTCGCGGTGCTGCGGCGCACGTTCGACGACGACGTGGTCACCCAGGGCGTGGAGGACCTGGGACGCTGGCTGGAGGAGTTCCACCCGCGCTCGCTGGTGGAGCTCGACTACGCGGGGCTCGTGGCGTTCCTGGACGACGACGATCTGCGCTCCGACGCCTCGGCCGCCGACATCGCGGAGGCGCTCGCGGCGCTCGGCGACGGGCGCGAGGACGACGCGGCGGCGGCGTACCGCCGGGTGACGGCCCGCATGGCGGCGCTGCAGGCGGTCGAGAGCGCGTCCTGAGCGGGTGCGCAGAACGGGACGTGGCTGCGGAACTAGTCACCAAGATGACCCGTTCGAGCCAGTGCACCCAAAGCGGACAGAGCACACTGTGTGTGCGTGCGGACGGGCGTACGGTCCCGCCCGGCGAGGAGAGGAACTCCGATGAGCTCGCGCACCCCCGAGGCCGAGACCCTGCTGACCCCGGCCGAGGTCGCGGCGATGTTCCGGGTCGACCCCAAGACCGTCACGCGCTGGGCCAAGTCCGGCAAGCTGACGTCGATCCGCACCCTCGGCGGCCACCGCCGCTACCGCGAGGCGGAGGTGCGCGCGCTGCTGGCCGGCATCCCGCAGCCGCGCCCCCAGAACTGACCCGCCGCGCCGGGGCGGCGGTCCACCGCCGCCCGCCCGCGGTCGGACGAGCGACGAGGCCCGCACCGGTGCGACCGGGGCGGGCCTCTGGTGTGGTCAGGGACGGGATCGAACCGCCGACCCCGCGATTTTCAGTCGCGTGCTCTACCAGCTGAGCTACCTGACCGGGTGGTGCAGCGACCCCGACGGGACTCGAACCCGCGACCTCCGCCGTGACAGGGCGGCGCGCTAACCAACTGCGCTACGGGGCCTGGCGGGCCAGACCTGTGCCGTGCCCCCAACGGGATTCGAACCCGCGTAGCCACCTTGAAAGGGTGGAGTCCTGGGCCGCTGGACGATGGGGACGTCCCCGTGGGTGCGCGCGCAGCCTAGCAGGACGAGGCGACGCACTCCCGCTGCTCCGTACGCCCGTCCAGGTCTCAAGGCGCGGCCCGACGTGCCGATGCTCCCGCAGGTCATCCCCCGTCCACCTGCCGGTGGCGGTCGCCTGCTAGGGAGATGTACGTGCTTCGTCCCACTCGGCGCCGGTTGCTCCTGCTTGCGCTGCCCCTCACCGCGGTGCTCTGCGGCGCCGTGCCGTCCGCCGTCCCGGGCGCGACGACCCCGGCGGCCGCCGTCACGGTCCGCTCCGACGACCCGGTCCTCGTCGCTGCGGGCGACATCGCCTGCGACCCGGCCGACCCGGCCTTCAACGGCGGCCACGGCACGTCGACGCGCTGCCGCCAGTCCGCCACGGCCAGCCTCGCGAAGGGCGCGATGCCCGACGTCGTCGCCACGCTCGGCGACAACCAGTACGAGAGCGGCACCGCGACCGCGTTCGCCACGTCGTACGACCGGAGCTGGGGCCGGCTGAAGTCGATCACCCGGCCGAGCGTCGGCAACCACGAGTACCGGACGTCCGGCGCGTCGGCGTACTTCTCGTACTTCGGCAGCCGCGCGGGCAGCCCCGGCCGCGGCTACTACAGCTACGACCTCGGCTCCTGGCACGTCGTGGTGCTCAACAGCAACTGCTCCGTGGTGTCCTGCGCCGCCGGCTCGACGCAGGAGCGCTGGCTGCGCGCCGATCTCGCCGCCCACCCGCGGCGCTGCACGCTGGCCTACTTCCACCACCCGCGGTTCAGCAGCGGCTCGCACGGCCCGAACACCTCGGTCGCGCCGTTCTGGTGGCGCTGTACGACCACCGCGCCGACGTCGTCCTCGCCGGCCACGACCACGGCTACGAGCGGTTCGCCAAGATCCGCCCGGGCGGCACCCGCGACAGCCTGGGCATCCGGTCGTGGGTCGTCGGCACCGGCGGCAAGAGCCACTACGGGTTTAAGACGATCGACCCCAACAGCCTGGTGCGCAACGGCTCGACGTACGGCGTGCTGCGGCTGCAGCTCGGCGTCGACGGCTACACCTGGAAGTTCCTCGGTGAGTCCGGCAGCACCTTCACCGACAGCGGCACGGGCACCTGCCGGGCCTGACGTCGCGCGGCTGGGGGCCCGTCGAGCGCCCCCTGAGCAGCGATCGGCCGGCCCGGGACGGGGAGACGTCGCGTTGTCCCGGGTCCCGGGCTGGGGCAGACTCCGCACCCGGGGAGGCGGGCTCACGCCGGCGGCCGTCGCCCGAGCGGGCTGCTAGCTCAACTGGCAGAGCAGCGGACTTTTAAT
>JALYNK010000062.1 GCA_030773235.1 Actinomycetota bacterium
GCGCGGGCCTCGTGCGCGGCCTCGCCGGCCGCGGTCGCCGCGGCCCGGGCGACGGTGAGCAGCTGCCCGACGACCTCGCCGGCGGACGGCCCGAGTGTGGACTGCAGCGCCGCCAGCGCGCGGTCCAGCCGGGGGGACCGCTCCGGACGAGGTAGCCGCGCCATGCAGGGAGGGTACGACCGCGCGGCCCGCGAGCGCCCTGGGCGGAGGCGCGCCCTCGTTATGCTTCCCCGGCACGGAGGTCGCTGCGGGACGCGCGGCCTGCCCCCGCCTCCTGGAGCGACGACTGCGATGCCGGCACTGGTCCTGGTGGGCGCTCAGTGGGGTGACGAGGGCAAGGGCAAGGCGACCGACCAGCTGAGCGGCCGGGTCGACCACGTCGTGAAGTTCAACGGCGGCAACAACGCCGGCCACACGGTCGTCGTCGGCGACGAGTCCTACGCGCTGCACCTGCTGCCGAGCGGCATCCTCAGCCCCGGCTGCACGCCCGTCATCGGCAACGGCGTGGTCATCGACCTGCAGGTGCTCTTCGAGGAGATCGACGCCCTCGAGGCGCGGGGCGTCGACACCTCGCGGCTGGTCGTCAGCGCCGACGCGCACCTCATCCCGCCGTACAACCGCACACTCGACCGCGTCGCCGAGCGGTTCCTCGGCAGCAAGAAGATCGGCACGACCGGCCGGGGCATCGGTCCGACGTACGCCGACAAGATGAACCGCATCGGGCTGCGCGTGCAGGACGTCTTCGACGAGGGGATCCTGCGCCAGAAGGTCGAGGGCGCGCTCCGGCTGAAGAACCAGGTGCTCGTCAAGGCGTACAACCGCAGGGCCGTCGGCGTCGAGGAGGCCGTCGCCGAGCTGCTGGCCTACCGCGAGCGGCTGGCGCCGCTGGTGGCCGACACCTCGCTGCTGCTCAACCGCGCGCTCGACGAGGGCCGCACGGTCCTGCTCGAGGGCGGGCAGGCGACGCTGCTCGACGTCGACCACGGCACGTACCCGTTCGTCACCTCGTCGTCGGCGACGGCCGGCGGTGCGTGCACCGGCTCGGGCATCGGGCCGCGCCGGATCGACCGGGTGATCGGGATCGTCAAGGCCTACACCACCCGGGTGGGCGAGGGGCCGTTCCCCACCGAGCTGCGCCCGGGCACCCCCGACGAGGCCGACGGGGAGCGGCTGCGCGCGACCGGCTCCGAGTACGGGACGACGACGGGCCGGCCGCGTCGCTGCGGCTGGTACGACGCTGTGATCGCCCGCTACGCCGCGCGCGTCAACGGGCTCACCGACTTCGTCCTCACCAAGCTCGACGTGCTGACCGGCTGGGAGCGCATTCCGGTCTGCGTGGCGTACGAGGTCGACGGGCGGCGGCTCGACGAGATGCCGATGACGCAGACCGACTTCCACCACGCGCGCCCGGTGTACGAGCTGCTCGACGGGTGGACCGAGGACATCACCGGCGCCCGGACGTTCGAGGACCTGCCGAAGAACGCCCAGCTCTACGTCCGCGCCCTGGAGCAGATGAGCGGTGCGCCGTTCGCCTCCGTCGGCGTCGGGCCCGACCGCGAGCAGACGCTGCAGCTGCGCTCGCTGCTGTGAGCGTCGCAGCGCTGTGATCTTCAAGCGGGTCGGCGACGGCCGGCCGTACCCCGACCACGGGTTCGGTACCCGGGAGTGGCTGCAGGTCCCGCCGCGGCAGGTGCAGCTGGACCGGCTGGTCACCACCAAGCGCGAGCTGCGCCTGGACGTCCTGCTCGCCGAGGACTCGACGTACTACGGCGACCTGTTCGCCCACGTCGTGGAGTGGCAGGGCGAGCTGTACCTGGAGGACGGTGTGCACCGGGCCCTGCGCTGCGCGCTGCACGACCGCAACGTGCTCCACGCGCGGGTGCTGCGCCTGGCCCCCGACGGCACCGTCGCCCGGACGCCGGCGTGAGGGTGCTGGTCCTCGGCAGCGGCGCGCGCGAGCACGCGCTGGTGCTGCAGCTGCGGCGCGACCCCGCCGTCACCGAGGTGCTCTGCGCGCCCGGCAACGCGGGCACCGCGCAGGTCGCGGCCGCGCACCCGGTCGACCCGGCCGATCCGGACGCCGTCGTCGCGCTCGTGCTCCGGCTTGCGCCGGACCTCGTGGTCGTCGGGCCCGAGGGGCCGCTCGTCGCCGGGGTCGCCGACGCGGTCCGCGCGGCCGGCACGCCCTGCTTCGGACCGAGCGCCGCGGCCGCGCGGCTCGAGGGCAGCAAGAGCTTCGCCAAGGAGGTCATGGCGGAGGCGGGGGTGCCGACGGCCGCGGCCCGGACCCTCTCCGACCCCGAGGAGGCGGTCGCGCACCTGGCGGCCGTTCCGCCGCCGTACGTCGTCAAGGCCGACGGGCTCGCGGCCGGCAAGGGCGTGCACGTCGGGTCCGACCTCGCCGTCGCGCAGGACTTCGCCCGCGCGGTGCTCGCCGCCTCCGGCGCCGCGCTCGTCGTCGAGGACTTCCTCGACGGGCCGGAGGTGTCGCTGTTCGCCGTCAGCGACGGCACGACGGTCGTGCCTCTGCTGCCCGCTCAGGACTTCAAGCGGGTCGGCGACGGCGACACCGGTCCCAACACCGGCGGCATGGGCGCGTACGCCCCGCTGCCCTGGCTGCCCGAGGGGACCGTCGAGCAGGTGCAGCGCACGGTCCTGCAACCCGTCGTCGACCGGATGCGCGAGCGGGGCACGCCGTTCGCAGGGCTGCTCTACGCCGGACTCGCGCTCACCGCCCGCGGCCCGCAGGTGGTGGAGTTCAACGCGCGCTTCGGCGACCCGGAGACCCAGGTCGTGCTCGCGCTGCTCGAGACCCCGCTCGCCGGGCTGCTGTCCGCCGCGGCGACCGGGCGGCTCGCGAAGCACCCGCCGCTCGCCTGGCGCTCGGGCGCCGCGGTCACCGTGGTGGTGGCCGCGGAGGGCTACCCGGCCGCCCCCGCCGTCGGCGACCCGGTGGAGGTCGGGCTCCTGCCGGAGGGCGTGCAGGTGCTGCACGCCGGCACCCGGCGCAGCGACGGCGGCGTGGTCTCGGCCGGCGGGCGGGTGCTGTCGGTGACCGCGACCGGGGCCTCGCTGGCGGACGCCCGGCGCGATGCGTACGAGGGGGTCGGCGCCGTCCGGCTGCGCGGCGCGCAGTGGCGCACCGACATCGCGCTGCGCGCCGAGCGCGGCGAGATCGTCCCGCCCGCTGCCGTCCCGACCTGACCTGCGAGGAGAGCCCCTGTGATCGAGCGCTACACCCTGCCCGAGATGGGCCGGGTCTGGAGCGAGGCCCACAAGTACGAGCTGTGGTGCTCGGTCGAGGTGCTCGTGCTCGAGGCCCACGCGGCCGCCGGGGTCGTGCCCGCCGACTGCGTCGAGCCGGTCCGCGCCGCGCCGCCGCCGACGCCGGAGGCCGTCGCCGAGATCGAGGCGGTGACCCAGCACGACGTCATCGCGTTCCTGTCCGCCTGGGCCGACCGCACCGAGCCGCGGGAGGCGGCGGCGTACGTCCACTTCGGGATGACGAGCTCCGACCTGCTCGACACCGCGCTCGCGCTGCAGCTGGTCGAGGCCACCGACCTGCTGCTGGTCAAGGCGGACGCGCTCGTCGCCGCGCTGCGCGACCTGGGGCTGGCGCACCGCGAGACCGTGCGCGTGGGTCGTACGCACGGCATCCACGCCGAACCCACCGTGTTCGGCCACCGGATCGCGGACCTCGCGTTCGCCGCCGCCCGGTCGCGCGAGCGGCTCCGGCGGGCCCGGGCGGCGGTGGCCGTCGCCAAGATCAGCGGTGCGGTGGGGACGTACTCCAACATCTCGCCGGACGTCGAGCGCACGGTCGCGTCCCGGCTCGGGCTGGCCCCCGCGCCCGCCGCCACCCAGGTGGTGGTGCGGGACGGGATCAGCGAGTGGGTGTCGGCGCTGGCGGTGCTGGCGACGGTGTGCGAGGCGTTCGCGCTCGAGGTGCGGCACGGGCAGCGCACGGAGGTGCGCGAGCTGTCCGAGCCGTTCGGCAAGGGCCAGAAGGGCTCGTCCGCCATGCCCCACAAGAAGAACCCGATCGCGAGCGAGCGGGTCGCCGGGCTGGCGCGGGTCGTGCGCGCGCAGGTCGTGCCGGTGATGGAGGGCATCCCGCTGTGGCACGAGCGGGACATCAGCCACTCCTCGACCGAGCGGGTCGCGCTGCCGGACGCGGCGGTCGCCACCGACTACCTGCTGCACCTCACCACCCGGCTCGTGACCGGCCTCGTCGTCGACGCCGACCGCATGCGCGCCAACCTCGACGGCTCCGGGGGGCTCATCTACACCTCGGCCGTGTTGCTCGAGCTGGTCGAGTCGGGACTGTCGCGGGAGGACGCGTACGCCCTGGTGCAGCGCGCGGCGATGCGGACGTGGGAGAGCGGGGAGCCCTTCCGCGCCACGCTGTCTGCGGAGGCGGCCGCCGCGGGGCGGTCCCTCGACGAGGCGCGGCTGGACGAGGTGTGCCGGCCGGAGCGCTACGTGGCGCGGCTCGACGGCGTCTTCGAGCAGCTCGCGGCGCTCGCGTGACCGACCTCCCGCTGCCCCTGCTCGCCCGGGGCAAGGTCCGCGAGCTCTACGCGGTCGACGACGACGCGGTGCTCGTCGTCGCGTCGGACCGGCTGTCGGCGTACGACGTCGTGCTGCCGACGCCGATCCCGGACAAGGGCGTGGTGCTCACCGGGCTGTCGCTGTGGTGGTTCGGCCAGCTCGCCGGGATCGTGCCGAACCACCTCATCACCGCGGACGTCGCCGAGTACCCGTCCGATCTCGCCGCGTGGCGCGACGGGTTGCGCGGTCGGTCGATGCTGTGCCGGCGGCTGGAGATGCTGCCGGTGGAGTGCGTGGCGCGCGGCTACCTGACCGGCAGCGGGCTCGCGGAGTACGCGGCGTCCGGCTCCGTGTGCGGTGTCCCGCTCCCGCCGGGCCTGGTCGACGGGTCGCGGCTGCCGGAGCCGGTGTTCACCCCGGCGACCAAGGCGGAGGTCGGCGAGCACGACGAGAACGTGCCGTTCTCCGCCGTGGAGGCCTTGGTGGGCACGTCGGTCGCCGCGGAGCTGCGGCGGCTCACGCTGGCGGTCTACGCCCGCGGCGCCGCGCTCGCCGAGTCGCGCGGCGTGCTGCTGGCCGACACGAAGCTGGAGTTCGGGTTCGACCCGGCCGGCGTCCTCACCCTCGGCGACGAGGTCCTGACTCCCGACAGCTCGCGCTTCTGGCCCGCCGACTCCTGGCGCCCCGGCCGCGCCCAGCCGTCGTACGACAAGCAGTACGTCCGCGACTGGCTCACCGCCAGCGGCTGGGACCGCACCGCGCCCGGACCCGAGCTGCCGCCCGACGTCGTCGAGCAGACCCGCGCCCGCTACGTCGAGGCGTACGAGCGCCTCACCGGCAGCTTCTTCGCCACCTACCTCCGCGAGTCCTGACCCGCCGGCACCCCACTGGGCGCCCACCCGGCCGCGCCCACGCCCCGCCGATCGTGGGGCCCTCCGCGTGTGCGATCTTCGCCGCCCGTCCGACGATCTCCGCTTCATCGCCGCAGGGATCTCCAGCTCGAGCGTGGTCGCGATCCGCAAGGCGAAGATCGTCGCTGGATGGCGTTCCGCAGCTGCTGGGGACCTGGACCGCGGCTGTGGACGAGCCCGTGGGGCGACGCCCGTACGGCAGCACAGTCCGGCCGTGTCGGTCGAGGTGCTGACCCGCGACGAGCTCGTCCGGGTCGCTGGTGGCGAGGCGTCCGCGCGTCGCATGCTCCGGGACGGCGACTGGGTGCGGGTGCTGCGCGACGCGTACGTCCCCCGCGGGATTCCGGACGACGTCCGCACGCGAGCTGCGGCGCTCCGACGCGTGCTGCCGCCCGATGTCGCCGTCGCCGGGCGGGCGGCGCTCTGGCTGGCCGGCGTCCCGCTGCTCGACGGCAGCGACATCGACGTCGTCGTGCCGCGCGGACGGCACCTCGTCCCGCGTCCGGGCGTCCGACCGCGTGCGGCGCTGGTGCCGGACGAGGAGCTGTGCGCGGTGGACGGTCTGCTCGTGGTCGCGGCAGCGCGGGTGGTCGTGGACCTGGCCCGGCGCGAGCCGCTCGTCGAGGCGGCGGTGTGCGGCGACGCAGCGCTCCGCTCAGGTGTCACGGACCTCGCGCTGGTCCGGGCCTCGCTCGACGGGCCCGCGGTCTGCGGGGCGTCGAGGCGGCGCGCGTGCGTCCAGCACCTGGAGCCGCGCAGCGAGTCGCCGATGGAGACGCGCCTGCGGCTGAAGTTCGCGCTCGCGGGCCGGCGCGAACTCGAGGTGCAGCGCGACCTGTACGACGAGCACGGCCACGTGGGTCGTGCTGAGCTGTACGTCGACGGCGTGGTCCTCGAGTTCGACGGCAGAGCGGCACGCCTCGACCCCGGTGTCTTCGTCGCCGAGCGGCGGCGTCAGGTCCGCATCGCCGAGCTCGGTCTCGAGCTGCGTCGCTACACCGCGCCCGACGTCTACCGGAGGTCCGGGGCCCACCTCGTCGCGGAGCTCGAACGTGCGCAGCGGCTCGCCCGCGGGCGGTGGGAGGGTCTGCTGATCGGCCCGGACACGCTGCGCCCGCCCCGCCTGCGTCCCCTGCCGCTGCTGGCGGACGTGCGCCGGGCGGCGTGATCGCCCCCTGAGCGACGATCTTCGCCTCACGGCCGAGATGACCACCGCCTTGAGCGTGCGCCCTCCCCGGAGGACGAAGATCGGCGCACGCAAGGCGAAGATCGCGCCGGGGTCGCTCGCTGGCTCGAGCCCGTAAGGGCCGGGTGGCCGGCGCGGCTAGCTAGCCTGCCGCGCATGGCGGTGTACGAGGTCGTGGTGGACGTGGTCTTGAAGCCCGAGATCCTCGACCCGCAGGGTCAGGCCGTGCTCAACGCCGTGCCGACGCTCGGACTGCCGGCGCCACGCAGCTGCCGCATCGGCAAGCACGTCCAGCTCGAGATCGAGGCCGACGACGAGGCGGCCGCGCTCGCCCAGGCCCGCACGCTCGCCGAGGCGCTGCTGAGCAACCCGGTCATCGAGGACTTCCGGGTCCACCCCGCCGCCACCGCGCGGGCAGGCGCCTGACCGCGGCGCGGACGGGTCAGGCAGCGTCCGCCAAGGCGGGGTAGTCGACGTAGCCGGCGTCGGTGCCGCCGTAGAAGCTGCTCTCGTCGGCCGGGTTGAGCGGCGCGCCGAGCTGCAGCCGGCGCACCAGGTCGGGGTTGGCGATGAACGCCCGCCCCACGGCCACGAGCTCGGCACGGCGGTCGCGCAGCAGCTGCTCGAGCGCCTCGACCTCGGTCGGCAGGCTGAAGGCGGCGTTCACGACGAGCGCCCCGCCGAACCCCTCCCGGATCGCCGCGGTCACCGCGGGCGGACCCTCCACGACGTGGACGTACGCCAGGTCCAGCGGCCGGATCCCGGCCACGACGGCGGCGTAGGTCTCCTCGGTCGACTCCTCGGCGATGTCGTTGAACGGGTTGCCCGGTGACAGCCGGAGCCCGACGCGCTCGCCGCCGACCGCCTCGACCACGGCGGCGGT
>JALYNK010000063.1 GCA_030773235.1 Actinomycetota bacterium
GGCGTCGACGCCGTCGTCGGCGAGCAGGCGCAGGCGGGCGTCGCGCAGGTCGGCCTGGACCTGGGCCGCGCGGCGGGCGGCCTCCGCTTGCCGGCCGAGCGGCGTGAGCTGGCGGCGCAGCTCGGCGCTGAGGTCGCCGAGGCGGGCGAGGTTCGCCTGCATCGCGTCGAGCTTGCGCAGCGCGCGCTCCTTGCGCTTCTTGTGCTTGAGCACGCCCGCCGCCTCCTCGACGAAGGCGCGGCGGTCCTCCGGACGGGCAGCGAGCACCGCGTCGAGCTGGCCCTGGCCCACGACGACGTGCAGCTCGCGGCCGATGCCGCTGTCGCTGAGCAGCTCCTGCACGTCGACGAGCCGGCACCGGTCGCCGTTGATCGCGTACTCGGACTCGCCGGAGCGGAACATGAGGCGCCGGACCTGGACCTCGGCGTACTCCACGGGCAGCGCGCCGTCGCTGTTGTCGATGGTCAGGGTGACCTCGGCACGGCCGAGCGGCGGACGGCTCGGCGTGCCGGCGAAGACGACGTCCTCCATCTTGCCGCCGCGCAGCGCCTTGGCCCCCTGCTCACCGAGCACCCACGCGATCGCGTCGACGACGTTGCTCTTGCCCGAGCCGTTGGGCCCGACGACGCACGTGATGCCCGGCTCGAAGCGCAGCGTGGTCGGCGACGCGAAGGATTTGAAGCCCTTCAGCGTGAGGCTCTTGAGGTGCACCGGGCGGACGGTAGCGGCGGGGCACGACGGTCCCGCAGCGGCGCGCGGAGCGGCCCCCGACGCACGGAGGGCGCTCCCGCGGTGCGGGAGCGCCCTCGGCGCGAGCAGGTGCGGTCAGGTCAGGACGGCGCGGCTGTCCTCCAGCGCGAGACTGCGGTCGAGCGTGAGCGTGCGCAGGTCGTCCTCGACGGTGAGCTCGGCGACCAGCGAGTCGCGCGCGGCCCGCACCAGCGCGAGCTCGGCCTCGAGCTCCGCGACGCGCGCGCGTAGGCGGCGCACCTCGGCGGCGAGGCGCAGGTCGGTGCTGACGCCGACGTGCCCGAGCAGGGCCTTGGCCATGACGGATCTCCTCCGCGTCGTACAGGGGGTGACGGCCGGGTGCGAGCCCGCTGCGCGGGCGCTCCTCGTGCCACTGTCAACTGCGGCGACGATCCCACGCCAGCGGGCCCGGGTCAAGGTCGTGCACCGCTGGCCCCGCCCGCGACGCGGTCGAACGCCGCGTCTGGGACGTGGGCGCAGACCGCGCACCCGGAGCTGCCGATCGTGCGTGGCGACGCGGGGAAGGGGTAGCGGAGCGCCATGCGCGTTCCCCCCCCTCCCGCGCCCACCCGCACGTCGGTCCGTGTGCTCGTCCTCGCCGCCGCGATGGCTCTGCTGGCGACCGGCTGCAGCCAGGGTCCGTACGAGACGGGCGGTTACCGCCCGGACCCCTCGCCCGGTCAGGCGCAGCTCGTCCGCACCCCGAGCCCGGTCAGCACCGAGCTGCCGTCGACGGACCCGCCGCTGGTCCAGCCGCTGCCCGGGCCGAGCGGTGCTGTGCCCGGCACGCCGAAGGCCGTCGTGCCCGAGGCCAGCCCGGGCGAGGACCAGGACCCCGGGAAGAACGCGCCCAGCAACTGACACGCCCAGCAACTGACACGCCCGGCAACTGACACGCCCGGCAGCTGACACGCCCGGCGGCTGACGCGTCCGGGCTGACCGGCCGGGCTGACCGGCCGGGCGCGCCCGCGTCCCCTCAGCGCGGCAGGCGCGGGCGGGGCTGGCAGCGGGGGCAGCTCGCCGACGAACGGTTCATGAACGTCTCGCGCCGGATCGGCGTGCCGCAGCGCCGGCAGGGCTGCCCCTCGCGGCCGTACGCGTCCAGGGACCGGTCGAAGCGGCCGCTCACGCCGTTCACCGAGACGTAGAGGGCGTCGAAGCTCGTGCCGCCGGCCGCGATGGCGGCGCGCAGCACGTCGCGCACGTGGCCGAGCAGCTCGCGGGCGGCGCGGCCGGACAGCGCCTCGGTCGCCCGGCCGCCGTGCAGGCGGCTGCGCCAGAGCGCCTCGTCGGCGTAGATGTTGCCGATGCCGCTGACCAGCGTCTGGTCGAGCAGCGCCCGCTTCACGCCGGTCCGCCGGGCGCGCAGCCGAGCGACGAACAGGTCGTCGTCGAAGAGCGGGTCGAGCGGGTCACGGGCGACGTGCCGGACCGTGCTCGGCAGCTCCGCGCCGCCGCGGTCGACGGCCAGCCCGCCGAAGGTGCGCTGGTCGACGAAGCGGAGCTCCCGCCCGCCGTCGCCGAACGTGAGGCGCGCCCGCAGGTGCGTCTCGATCGGCTTGTCCGGTGGCACGACGAGCAGCTGTCCGCTCATCCCGAGGTGCGCGGTGAGGGCGTCGCCGGAGTCCAGCGGCAGCCACAGGTACTTGCCGCGCCGGGCCGGCTCGAGCAGGGTGCGCCCGGCCAGCAGGCCGCGGAAGTCGTCGGCGCCGGCCGCGTGGCGCCGCACCGCTCGGGGGTGGTGCACCTCGACGTGGCCCACCGTCCGTCCGGCGACCCCCTGTGCGAGCCCCCGCCGCACGGTCTCGACCTCGGGCAGCTCCGGCATCAGCCGGTCCGCTCCCCCGTAGCGCCGTCGCCCAGCGCCCGTGCCGCGGCCTGTGCCGCGATCTGCTCGGCCTCCTTCTTGCTGCCGCCCCGGCCGGTGCCGAGCTCCCGGCCGCCGACGACCGCGCTCGCCTCGAACTCCTTGGCGTGGTCCGGCCCGCTCTCCCGGATGCGGTACTCCGGAGCGCCGAGGCCGGCGGCGGCGGTGCTCTCCTGCAGCGCGGTCTTCCAGTCCACGGCGGCGCCGTCCTCGGCCGCGGCGCGCATCAGCGGGTCGAACAGCGCGTGCACGAGGGTGCGCGCCCCCTCCAGCCCGTGGGCGAGGTAGACGGCGCCGAGCAGGGCCTCCGTGGTGTCGGCGAGGATCGAGTTCTTGTCGCGCCCGCCGGTCGTCTCCTCCCCGCGCCCGAGCCGCAGCCAGCGGCCGAGGTCGAGCCCCCGGGCCACACCGGCCAGCGCGCGCGTGTTGACCACGCTGGCGCGCAGCTTGGCGAGCTGGCCCTCCGCGAGACCGGGGTGCGCGGCGTAGAGCGCGTCGGTGACGACCAGCCCGAGGACCGCGTCGCCGAGGAACTCCAGCCGTTCGTTCGTGGGCAGCCCGCCGTGCTCGTAGGCGTACGACCGGTGCGTGAGGGCCAGCTCCAGGAGCTCGTCCGGCACGTCGGCGCCGAGCACGGCGGCGAGCAGCGCGTACGGCGCGGGGCCGCGCTGCTCGGCCGCAGCCCGGCGGGCGGCGCGTGTCACAGGTGGGCGACGGCGAGGTCGACCGCCTCGCCGACGGTCGTCAGCCCGTCGAGGTCCTCGTCCTCGATGTGGAAGCCCGGCCGCGCGCGCGGCGCCAGGGCCTCCTCGACGATCTCGACGATCTCGACCAGTGCCAGCGAGTCCGCGTGCAGGTCGGCGACGAAGCGCGTGTCGCGGGTGACCGTCTCCGGGTCGAGCTCCAGCACGGTGGCGCAGGCCTGCCGGACCAGGGCGAGCACCTCCTCGGCGTCGACGGTGCTCACGGGGCCGCGACCGGCGCAGTGCGCTCGACCAGGTCCTCCAGCGCCGCCGCGATCCGGGGCACCAGCCGCTCGCGCACGGCCTGCGCGGCCACGGCGATGCAGCTCGCCACGGCCCGGGGCGAGCTCGCGCCGTGCCCCACGACGCAGACGCCCCTGGTGCCGAGGAGCATCCCGCCGCCGAACGCGTCCGGCGACATGTGCGCGGTGACCTCGTCGACGACCGGCAGCAGCGGTGCGGCGGCCGCCGCGCGCTCGGGGGTCGCGGCGAACGCCTCGTGCAGGGCCTGGGTGAGCATGCCTGCCGCCGCCTCGAGCCCCTTGGCGAGCACGTTGCCGGTGAACCCGTCGGTGACGACCACGTCCGCGACCCCGCCGTACGGCACGTCGCGCCCCTCGACGCTGCCCACGTAGCGGACGGGCAGCGCGGCGAGCAGCGGTGCGGCGGCGCGGCGCAGCCCGTCGCCCTTACCCGCCTCCTCACCGATGGTCAGCAGCCCCACGCGAGGGTCGGGGAGCCCGAGCCGCACCGAGGCGTACGCCGCGCCGGCGAGCGCGTACTGCGCGAGCAGGTCGGGCGTCGCGTCCACGGAGGCACCGGCGTCGAGCAGGACGAGCGGCCCGGCGGCGGCGGGGATGAGCACGGCGAGCGCCGGGCGGCCCATGCCGCGCAGGCGGCCGAGGGTGAAGACGCTGGCGGCGAGCGCCGCGCCGGTCGACCCGACGCTGACGAGGGCGTCCGCCGCGCCGTCGCGGACCAGCCGGGCGGCCACGCGCACGGTGGCGTCGCGCTTGGCGCGCACGCCGCGGGCCGGGTCCTCGTGCATGCCGACGACCTGCGTGGCGGCGACGACCGGCAGGCGTCCCGGCGCGCCCCGCGCGGCGAGCAGGCGCTCGGCGACGTCCGGGGGCCCGACGAGCACGACCTGCGTCCCGGGCTGCTCGTCGGCGGCGAGGAGCGCGCCGTCGACCACGACCTCCGGGGCGCGGTCCCCGCCCAGGAGGTCGAGCGCGACGCGCACCGCTCCGGCGGGCGTGCTCAGACCGGCAGGACCGTGCGCTTGTCGTACCGCCCGCACTCGGGGCACATGGTGTGCGGGCGCGTGGTGTGGCCGCGGTCGCACGTCACGAGCGTCGGCAGCGCGGTCTTCCACTGCGCGCGCCGGGAGCGGGTGTTGCTGCGCGACATCCGGCGCTTGGGAACGGCCACGGCTAGCTCTCCTCGGGGGTGGCGGGTCCGCCTCCGCCCCGCGGGGCGGAGGCGGGTCGGGCGGGGGTCGGCCGCTCCAGCAGGCCCTGCAGCGCCGACCAGCGCGGGTCGGAGGCCTCGTGGGAGTGGTCGTCGGGCAGGTCGTCCAGGCGCTCGCCGCAGTCGGCGCACAGCCCGGCGCAGTCGGGGTCGCACAGCGGGGTCATCGGCAGCGCGAGGACCACGGCGTCGCGGACCGCGGGCTCCAGGTCGAGCAGGTCGCCCGACATGCGCGGGCCGTCCTCGTCGTCCGCGTCGTCGGCGCCCGGGTGCGGGTCGCGCGGGTCGGCGTAGGAGTAGAGGTCCTGCACGCGGACGCGCACCGTGTCGCGCACCGGGTCGAGGCACCGTCCGCACTCCCCCTCGAGGGGGGCCGTCACGGTGCCGCTGACGAGCACGCCCTCGACGACGGACTCCAGCCGCAGGTCGAGGTCCATCTCGGCTCCGAGCGGGACACCGACGAGGTCGACGAGGCCCAGACCGTCCGGCGCCGGCACCGACCGGCGGACGACGCGCATCGACCCCGGGCGTCGTCCCAGCTCGCGCGTGTCCAGCACGAGGGGTTTGCGGGGGTCGAGGCGGCTCTGCGGCTTCCTGTCCATGGCACCGGTGACGTGGAGGGGCACGGCGGCCTGCGCGCGTCGGGGCGCGCTGCGGCGTGCGGTGGCGATCCTCCAGGCTACCGGACGTGCTCGGTCGCCGAGCGGCCCGAGCGGCGGGTGCCGACCGGTCACCCGCGCCGGTTCAGCTCCGGACGGCGAGCTCCGCGAGCCGGTCGGTCAGGCGGGCGTGCACCGGCCCGGGGACGAGGTGGGCCACGTCGCCGCCGTACGTCGCCACCTCCTTGACAAGGCTCGACGACAGGAAGGAGTAGAGCGGGTTGGTGGTGATGAACAGCGTCTCGACCCCGGCGAGGCCGTGGTTCATCTGCGCCATCTGCAGCTCGTAGTCGAAGTCGCTGATCGCGCGAAGGCCCTTGACGATGACGGGTACGTCGTGAGCGCGGCACCAGTCGACGAGCAGGCCGTGGAAGCTGTCGACGACGACGTTGCCGTACGGCGCGGTGACCTGGCGCAGCATCTCGATGCGCTCGTCGAGGGTGAACAGCGACGACTTCTTCTTGTTGACGAGGACCGCCACGGTGACCTCGTCGTAGATCTGGCTGGCCCGGCCGACGATGTCGAGGTGGCCGAGGGTCACGGGGTCGAACGACCCGGGGCAGACGGCCCGTCTCATGATCGCGAACCGTACCAGAGCAGGGTCTCCCCGTAGCGGCGGCTGCGCAGCGCTCCCAGGCCGTCGGGCCAGCCCGGCTCGGGGCTGCGCGCGCTGCGCTCCACGACCACCACGCCGTCCGGGGCGACCCACGGCACGAGCGCGGCGAGCACGGGGTCGACCTCGGCCGCGTACGGCGGGTCGAGCAGCACGAGGTCGTACGCCTGCGGGTCGCGGGACAGGAAGCGCTCGACGGGCAGGCCGACGACCTCGGCCGGCAGGCCGAGCGCGCGGACGTTGGCCCGCAGCGCGGCCAGCGCCCGCTCGTCGCTGTCGACGAGCGTGGCCGCGGCGGCGCCGCGGCTGAGCGCCTCCAGCCCGAGCGCGCCGGACCCGGCGTAGAGGTCGAGGACGCGGGCGCCGGGAAGCTCGACCAGGCTCTGCAGCGACGAGAACAGCGCCTCGCGGGTGCGGTCGGCGGTGGGCCGCGTGCGGTGCCCCCGCGGCACCTGCAGCCGCCGGCCCCCGGCCGTGCCGCTGACGATGCGGGTCACGTCAGGCCTTCTCGAGGAACTCGACGTCGTACCGCGTGACCTGCACGTATGCCTCCGCGGTCCGCACGGGGTCCGCAGGAGCGGCGAGCCAGGCGTCGACCGCCGCTCGAGTCCGCTCCTCGCTGTCGGGCCACAGGTGGCCGTAGACGTCGAGCGTGACCATCGCTGAGGCGTGTCCCATGCGCGCCTGGATCGTCTTCACGGACTCCCCCGCCTGGATCAGCGCCGAGGCGTACGAGTGCCGAAGGTCGTGCAAGCGCAGCCCCTTCGGGCCGTCGACCACGGCGAGCGCGTGCCGCCAAGCCACGGTGAAGGTGTTCAGCCGCGCGGGTAGCCCGTCGCGCCCAGCGAAGATCAGCCCCTCCCGACGCCCTGCCACGGCCAAGTGCCGGGCGAGCTCGTCCGCGACGACCTGCGGCAGCGGCACGGTCCGGTAGGACGAGCGGGTCTTCAGCGGGACGAGGTCACGCTGATCGTCCAGTTGACGCTCGACGCGCACCGTCCGGCGCAGGAAGTCGACGTCGGCAACCTGCAACCCGAACAGCTCCCCCGGCCGCAGCCCGGTGCCGGCCGCGACAAGCGGCACGGCCTGCCAGTGCGCCGGCAGGGCTGAGGTGATGCGCCGGACGAGCGCCGCGTCCGGGATCGTCAACGTCTTGTGGTCCGCCGCCGGCAACGCGATCCGCATACACGGGGAGGACACGATGACCCGGTCGAGAACAGCGGCCCGGAACACAGCCCTCAGCGTCACGTAGGTCATGCGGACGGTCCCGGGTGCAAGCGTGTCCGAGAGTCCCTTCACGACCGCCTGGACGTCCGTGGGACGCAGCGCTGCGAGCGGCCGGTCTCCGAGCCGCGGGAACAGGTGCACCCGGAGCGACGCCTCCACCCGCATGCGGG
>JALYNK010000064.1 GCA_030773235.1 Actinomycetota bacterium
CGTCGAGGACCCGCGCGCCGGTGCGCTGGCCGCCGGTCACGACGAGACGGGCGGCGTACGCCTGGCCGCGGGGGTGGAAGACGCGGGCGCCGCGCAGCGCGGTGCCGGCCCCCAGCGCGCGGGCGAGGAGGGAACGGGGCAGCCGGGTCAGGTCGGGCACCCCGTCGGCCTCCCCGGGAGCGGGTCGCTCACGCTCCCGTCTGGGGCTGCGCAGTGAGGGGAACGAGGCCCGCATGACCCGCCCCGCCGTGACCCGAACGGCCGTGACCCGACCGGCCGTGACCCGAACGGCCGTGACCCGAACGGCCGTGACCCGAACGGCCGCGACCCCGCCCGACGGCGCCCGGCCCGCCGTCCCCCCGACGTACGCCGACTGCAACCGGCTCTGGGTCGACAGCCGGCCGCGCGCGCTCGCGCAACGGGTGTTCGAGGCGCGCGTGCTGCGCTGCCTCGGCGGCCGTGTCGAGGGTGGCCGGGTGCTGGAGATCGGTCCCGGCCGTCGCGGCACCGGGCTGCGGCTGGCGGTCGAGGAGTTCGGCGCCGCGAGCGCCGTCGGCGTGGAGCTGTTCGACGAGAGCGTGCGCGCGTGCCGGCGCGCGGTGGCCGACCTCGGCGGCCGGGTCCGCGTGCTGCAGGGGGACGCGACCGCGCTCGACGCCGCCGACGGCTCGTACGACGCGGTGTTCTGCTACCACCTGCTGCACCACGCCGACGACTGGCGTGCCGCGGTGCGGGAGGCGGCGCGGGTCCTGCGGCCGGGCGGCCGGCTCTACGTGGCGGAGATGACGGCCCGCTTCGTCGACAGCCGCCCGCTGCGGGCGGTGTCGCTGCACCCCGCGGACGGCGACCGGCCGACGCCGGGCGGCGTCGCCGCGGCGGTGCGGGACGCCGGGCTCGAGGTGGTCGCCCGGCACAGTCTGCTCGGCTGGTGGCTCGCGCTCGTGGCCCGCAAGCCCGCCGGGTGATGCGTCCCACACGCGCGGCCGCGTGCTCGTCCTCCTCCACGGTGGGACACTGACCGGTGCGCCGCGCGGGCACGCTGCGCGCGCTCCGCCCGCTGCTGCCCGACGGGGAGAGACATGGGACGCTTGGCCACGACCGAGGGCCTGACCGAGATCCAGCAGGAGATCCTCTCCACCGTCCAGTCGTTCGTGGACAAGGAGATCCTTCCGTACGCCACGGACCTCGAGCACAAGGACGAGTTCCCCGAGGCGATCGTCGAGGGGATGAAGGAGATGGGCCTGTTCGGGCTCATGATCCCCGAGGAGTACGGCGGGCTCGGCGAGTCGCTCCTCACGTACGCCCTGGTCGTGGAGCAGGTCGCCCGCGGCTGGATGAGCGTCTCGGGTGTCATCAACACCCACTTCATCGTCGCGTACATGCTCATGCAGCACGGCACTCCGGAGCAGAAGGAGCGGCTGCTGCCGCTCATGGCCGCCGGTGAGCTGCGCGGCGGCTTCTCGATGTCGGAGCCGGGCTGCGGCTCCGACGTCGCCGCCATCACCAGCCGCGGCCGGCGCGAGGGTGACGACTACGTCCTCGACGGCACGAAGATGTGGCTCACCAACGGCGCCCGCGCCGGCCTCATCGCCACGCTGGTCAAGACCGACGAGGGCGCGGACTCGGTCTACAAGAACATGACGACGTTCCTCGTCGAGAAGGAGCCCGGCTACGGGCAGACCGCGCCGGGCATCACCATCCCCGGCAAGATCGACAAGATGGGCTACAAGGGCGTCGAGACGACCGAGATGGTCATGGAGGGCGCACGCGTCCCGGCCAGCGCGGTCCTCGGTGGCGAGGCCGGTCGCGGCCGCGGCTTCTACCAGATGATGGACGGCGTCGAGGTCGGCCGCGTCAACGTCGCCGCCCGCGCCTGCGGCATCTCCATCCGCGCGTTCGAGCTCGCCATCGCGTACGCCCAGCAGCGCTCGACGTTCGGCAAGCCGATCGCGCAGCACCAGGCGATCCAGTTCAAGCTCGCCGAGATGGCCACCAAGGTCGAGGCGGCGCACGCGCTCATGGTCAACGCGGCTCGCCTGAAGGACGCCGGCAAGCGCAACGACGTCGAGGCCGGCATGGCGAAGCTGCTCGCCAGCGAGTACTGCTCCGAGGTGACCCAGGAGTCGTTCCGCATCCACGGCGGCTACGGCTACTCCAAGGAGTACGAGATCGAGCGGCTCATGCGCGAGGCGCCGTTCCTGCTCATCGGCGAGGGCACCAGCGAGATCCAGAAGACCATCATCAGCCGGGGTCTGCTCAAGGACTACAAGCTGCGCGGATGACGCCGTACGGCGGCGCTGCCGCTCGCGGCCGCAGCGGGTCGCGCCGCTCCGGCACGCTCGTCTTCGACGGCGACTGCGGCTTCTGCACCTCGAGCGTCCGGCTGCTGCACCGGGTCGGCCTGGCCCCCGGCGCGGCGGTCGTGCCCTGGCAGCGGGCCGACCTGGCCCGGCTCGGGCTGACCCGGGAGCAGTGCGAGCAGGCGGTCCAGTGGGTCGCGGCGGACGGGCGCACCGACAGCGGCGCGCGAGCGGTGGCCGGCGTGCTGCTGGCCTCGCCTCCGCCGTGGCCGGTGCTCGGTGCGGCGCTGCGCGTGCCGCCGCTGTCCTGGCTCGCCGCCGCGGTCCACCGCTGGGTCGCAGCGCACCGCGGCCGGCTGCCCGGCGGCACCCCCGCCTGCGCCGCCCCGCCGCACCTGACGCGGTAGCGGCGCTGCCGAGCACGTACGACCCTGGACCGCGATCACGCGAGCGTGCGCCGGGGCGCGGCAGGGCCGGCTGCGTAGGGTGCGGCGGTGGACGGGGAGCCGCTGTCGGGCGACCGGGTGCTGCTCCTCGCCGAGGCGCACCTGCTCAGCGTGCTCGGCCAGGACAGCGGGCGCGCGGGCGTGTCGTTCCTCGGGGCGGAGCGCATCGACGTGCTGCGGTTCGGCCCGGACCCCGACGGGCTGGTGCGCTACGCGACGCTCGGCATGAGCCGCAGTCCGATGGGCGACCCGGGAGCGGCGCTCGTCGCCGAGCACGGCCCGCGCGCCGAGCTCGTGCTCAGCGTCCGCGGCATCCGGGACACCGTGCTGCGCCGGCTGGCCGCGCTCGCGGCGAGCCCTGCGGTGGAGGGCGTCGTCGTGGCCCCCGGCGCCGGTCTCGACCTGGGGGAGCCGCTCTGGGACGGCGCCCGCTTCTCCGCCGTGCTCGTGGGCGAGCCGGGCGGGCTGGTGCCCGACCTGCCGCTGGAGCCCGGCGAGGAGCCCGTCCGCTTCCTGCCGCTGCTGCCCATGACCCCCGACGAGGCGGCCTACAAGCGGGTGCGCGGCGCGCAGGCGCTCGAGACGCGGTGGCTGAGCGCCGGCACGGACCTGCGCGACCCGGACCGTGCGTCCGTGCCGCTGGCGTGAGCGCCGGCGGCAGTCCTGCGGCCGGCGAGCTGGGCGAGCGGTTCCGCAGCCAGGCGGAGCAGTGCTGGGCCAGCGGCAGCCCGCTCACCGCTGCGCTGCTCGACGGCGCCGCCGGCGAGGTGGACCGGCCGGGACCGCTGCGCGAGCTGTTGCTGCCGCACGCCGGCGACCCGCCGGGCAGCGCGCTGCCGCTCCGCTTCGCGGGGGGACTGCACCGCCTCGTCCTCGAGCGGCGCGCGCCGGCGCTGGCGCTGCACTACCCGAGCGTCGGCGGCACCGCGCCGGTCCAGCGGGTCTGGCCGGCCGCCCGCGAGGTCGTCGCGGCCGAGCCCCGGCTCGCCGAGCTGGTGCGCGCTCCGGTGCAGACCAACGAGGTCGGGCGGTCCGCCGCGCTGTACGGCGTGCTGCTGCACCTCGTCGCGGAGACCGGGCTGCCCGTGCGGCTGCTCGAGGTGGGCGCGAGCGCCGGGCTCAACCTGCGGCCCGAGGCGTACGCGTACGAGGTGGGCGGGCGCGTCCTCGGCGAGCCGGACAGCCCGGTGCGGCTGCGCGAGCCGTGGCGGGGCCGCCTGCCGCCGCTCGACGTCGCGGTACGGGTCGCGGAGCGGCGGGGGTGCGACCCGGACGCCCTGGACCCCGGGCGCACCCAGGACCGGGTGACCCTCACGTCGTACGTCTGGGCCGACCAGGTCGACCGGCTGGAGCGGCTGCGCGCCGCGCTGCAGGTCGCCGCGCGGCTGCCGGCACCGGTCGAGGCGCTGCCCGCGTCGGCGTTCCTCGCCCGCGAGCTCGCCGAGCCGGTCCCCGGCGTGCTGACGGTGGTCTGGCACAGCGTGGTGTGGCAGTACCTCGACCCGCAGGAGCGGACCAGGACCACCGCGGTGCTGCGTGCCGCCGGCGCCCGGGCCACGGCGCAGGCCCCCCTGGCCCGGGTGGCGCTGGAGCCGGTCGGAAAGGGCGGGGACTCCGCGGCGTTCCCGCTGGCGGTCACCGGCTGGCCGGGCGGAGGCCGTACGGTGCTCGCCGACGCGCAGGGCCACGGCCCCCCGGTGGTCTGGCGCAGGCCGGCCGCGCGCGGTTGACCCCTCGACGAACAGGAGCTCGTGCGTGCAGTTCGGCCGGTACTACGAGGAGTTCGAGGTCGGCGCCGTCTACCGGCACTGGCCGGGCAAGACGGTCACCGAGTACGACGACCACCTGTTCTGCCTCATCACGATGAACCACCACCCGCTGCACCTGGACGCGAACTACGCCGCGACCACGCAGCAGGGGCGCAACGTCGTCGTCGGCAACTACGTCTACTCGCTGCTGCTCGGCATGTCGGTGGCGGACGTGTCCGGCAAGGCCATCGCGAACCTCGAGGTCGAGTCGCTCAAGCACGTCTTCCCGACGTTCCACGGCGACACGATCTACGGCCAGACCGAGGTGCTCGGCAAGACGGAGAGCAGGAGCAAGGACGACCGCGGGGTCGTCCACGTCGAGACCCGCGGCTACAACCAGGACGGCGTGCTCGTCTGCGTCTTCCGCCGCAAGGTCATGGTCCCCAAGCGGTCGTACGGCGAGGCGCACGGCGGCGAGCAGCCCGGGCGGCCCGAACCGCAGGAGCAGCGCCCGACCTAGACGGCCGAGCCCGACGACCGGGCTGACGACCGGCCTGGCGACCGTCCTGACGACCCGGGGGCGGCGGGTACGCACCGGTCCGGCACGGTCCGTGCTTGACCGGCACCCAGGGTGAGAGCGACCGTGGAGCGGTGACCGCGCCGTCGACGTGCCCCCGTTGCCTCGGCCCGCTCCGCCCGCCCGGCCTGATGTCCAGCGACTGGGTGTGCTCCCGGCACGGCGCCGTCACGCCCTACTCCGCCCCCGGGCGCCCGGGCGCGGACGCGCTGCGCCAGGTGTCCGGGCGCGCCGGCGTGCCGGTGTGGGCGCCGCTGCCGCTGCTGCCGGCCTGGACGTTCACCGGGGTCGCCACGGCCGGCGACGGGCGCAGCGGAGCGCGAGCGACCGCGACCGCGTTCGGAGGTCCGTGCCCGCTCGGCGGGCCCGCGGACCTCGTCCTGGTCGCGGAGGAGCCGGGGGTCGGCCTGGGCGGCCGGATCGCCGGCACCGGCGCGCTCGACCCCGGCACGTGCTCGGGAGCGCCCGAGGCCAAGCTGCTCGCCGCCGGCCACCCCACCCCGCTGTGGCGCTGCCCGAGCGCACCGGACCGCGTGGCGTTCGCCGGCGAGGCGCTCGGCGTCTGGCTCTGGGCGGTGCTGTGGCCGCCGGCGTCGGAACTGCTGCTCCTCGAGCACGTCGAGCTGCACGACCTGCGCGCCGAGGAGCACGCGCACCTCGACCTGCCCACGGGGGCGCGCACCGCGCGGCTCGGCCAGCCGCTGCCGGAGCCGGTCTAGCCGCGCAACCGCGGCAGTCGTGGGGTGAGCCGGCGCAGCCCCGCGCTGACGCCCTTCACGTAGTCGCCGACCGGCGTGGGCGTCAGGGCGTCGCCGAGCGTGGCGGCGACCGCGTCGACGCCCACGAGGTAGCGCGGCAGCGGCCGCGGGGTGGCGAGCGCGAGGCGGATCGTCCGGGCGACCCAGACCGGGTCGGGCAGCCGCCGGCCCTGCTCCGACAGCGTCTGCGCGCGCTCGTACACCTCCGCGTACGGCGACCCGGGGCGGTCCGGCCAGCGGTCGGCGCTCCTCTCCCAGATGGCCGTGCCGAAGCCGCCCGGCTCGATGAGCACCACCCGGACGCCGAACTGCGCGACCTCCATGCGCAGCGCGTCCGACAGCGCCTCGAGCCCGGCCTTGCTGGCGCAGTACCAGCCCGACAGCGGCGCCGACACCCGGCCGGCGACGCTCGAGACGTTGACGATCCGCCCGTCGCCGCGGGTGCGCATCGCCGGCAGCACCAGCTGCGCGATCCGGGCGGGCGCGAGCAGGTTGACCTCGAGCTGCGCGCGGGCGTCGTCGAGCGGCACGTCCTCCACCGCCCCCGGCTGCACCGCGCCGGCGTTGTTGACCACCGCCCAGGGACCGCCGGTCGTCATCCGCCCGATCCGCGCGAAGCCCTCGCGCGTCGAGGCGTCGTCGGCGACGTCGAGCTCGACGGTGCGCACCTGCACGCCGCGCTCGGCCGCGGCGCCGCGCAGACGCTCGGCCTTGTCCGCGCTGCGGACGGTCCCGATGACGTCGTAGCCGGCCTGCGCCAGCTCGACCGCGGTCGCGAGGCCGATGCCGCTGTTGGCCCCGGTGACGACGACGCTCTTCGGCACGAGCTCTCCAGGTCCGGGTCGGGGTGCAGGTCAGGGCCGAGCGGCCTACCCGCTGCCGCGTACCGGACGCGGGCTCAGTGCGTGCGCGACAGCACGTCGCGCAGGACGGTGCGCGTCTCGATGCCGGTGACGCCCGGGAGCGCCCTCAGCGCGTTGACGACGTCGTACAGCTCGGCCGCGCTGCCGTACCGCACGCGGACCTGGTAGTCGACGGGCCCGGCGAGGTCTAGCAGCTCGACCACCTGCGGCAGCGCGGCGACGGCGGCCTCGAACGCCGAGGAGTTGATGTCGGTGGTCGTGCGCAGCAGCACGACCGCGCTGGAGGCCGGTCCGTCGAGCGCGGGGTCGAGCACCGCGGTGTAGCCGCGCAGCCAGCCGTCGTCCTCGAGTCGGCGCACCCGCTGCGCCACGGCGTTGGCCGACAGCCCCACCTCGGTGCCGAGATCGCGCCAGGTCCGGCGGGCGTTCCGCACGAGGAGGCGGAGGATCCGCTCGTCGACAGGGTCGAGACGGCGGTTGTTCATCCTCCTCCTCTCCGACGCCCTCGATCGTGCCGCACCGCCGGTGTACTCGGCCGATGCGTCCGTACGTCCTCGACCTGCGTCGTGCCCTGTCCGCCCCTGGCGTGCGACTCCTGGTGCTCGCGCTGCTCGGGGTCACGGCGGCCTGGGGCTCCACGTTCTTCCTGCTCAAGGACGTCGTCGACCGCGTGCCGACGCCCGACTTCCTCGCCGTCCGCTTCGCCGTCGCCGCGCTGGCCGTCGCTCTGCTGGCGCCCCGGGCGGTGGCGCGGCT
>JALYNK010000065.1 GCA_030773235.1 Actinomycetota bacterium
GGGGTGCGGTGGGCGGATGGAGCGGACCTGCCGCTGCTCGCCGTCCCCGACCTGCCGGGCGAGGCGGCGGAGCACCCCGGCCTGCTCATCGCGGCCCGCGGGCTGCTCCGTGCTCGCGGCGGCGGGCCCTGGACGCCCAGCCCGAGCCGCACGCGCGCAGCCTGGGCGCGCTGCTCGCCGCCGCCCGGGTCGTGGAGGCGCTCGACGAGTCGGCCCGGACACGCCGCGCGGTGCGCGTCGCCTGACCCCGGACGCCGCGCCGCCGGCACCCGCGGCGCCTCGGCTATCTTCCGGCGCACCGCAGTCCGACGAGAGGGATCCCGTGACCGTCCGGGTGGGCATCAACGGCTTCGGCCGCATCGGCCGCAACTTCTTCCGCGCCGTGCAGGCCAGCGACGCCGACGTGGAGATCGTCGCCTTCAACGACCTCGGCGACGTCCGCACGATGGCCCACCTGCTCAAGTACGACTCGATCCTGGGCCGCTTCCCGGGGCGCATCGAGGTCAGTGAGGGCGGCCTGTCCGTGGACGGCCGCACGGTGCGGGCGCTCGCCGAGCGCGACCCGGGCGCGCTGCCCTGGGGCGACCTCGGGGTGGACGTCGTCGTCGAGTCGACCGGCTTCTTCACCAAGGCCGAGGCGGCCCGCCAGCACGTCGACGCCGGCGGCGCCAAGAAGGTCATCATCTCGGCACCGGCCAGCGGCGAGGACCTCACGGTCGTGATGGGCGTCAACGACGACGCGTACGACGGCTCGCAGACCGTGATCTCCAACGCGTCGTGCACCACGAACTGCGTGGCGCCGATGGCCAAGGTCCTGCACGACGCGTTCGGGATCGAGCGCGGGATGATGACCACGATCCACGCGTACACCGCGGACCAGCAGCTGCAGGACATGCCCCACAAGGACCTGCGCCGGGCCCGGGCCGCGGCGCTCAACATCGTGCCGACGTCGACCGGCGCCGCCAAGGCCACGTCGCTCGTGCTCCCCGAGCTGAAGGGCAAGCTCGACGGCATCGCGATGCGCGTGCCGGTGCCGACCGGGTCGGTCACCGACCTCGTCGTCACGCTGTCGCGCCCCGCCGGCAAGGACGAGGTCAACGAGGCCTACCGCGCCGCCGCCGAGGGGCCGCTGAAGGACGTGCTCGTCTACAGCGAGGACCCCATCGTCTCGAGCGACATCGTCACGAGCCCCGCCTCGTGCACCTTCGACGCGCCGCTGACCATGGCGATGGGCGATCAGGTCAAGGTCGTCGGCTGGTACGACAACGAGTGGGGCTACAGCAACCGGCTCGTCGACCTCATCGTCCTGGTCGGCAGCAAGCTCCCCGCGTGAGGACGGCCGCCGACCTCGACGTCGCGGGCCGGCGGGTCCTCGTCCGCTCGGACCTCAACGTCCCGCTCGACCGGTCCGGCGGCGCGCCGCCGATCACCGACGACGGGCGCATCCGCGCCAGCCTCCCGCTGCTGCAGGACCTCATCTCCCGCGGCGCGCGGGTCGTCGTGGCGGCCCACCTGGGCCGCCCGAAGGGCGCTCCGGACCCCGCGTACTCGCTCGCGCCCGTCGCCGAGCGGCTCGCCGCGCTGCTCGGCCGGCCGGTGCCGCTCGCCGGCGACGTCGCCGGGCCCGCCGCCCGCGCCGTCGTCGACGCCATGTCCGACGGGGACGTGGTCCTGCTGGAGAACGTCCGCTTCGAGGCGGCGGAGACCAGCAAGGACGACGCGGTCCGCGGCGAGCTCGCCGACCGCTTCGCCGGGCTCGCCGACCTCTACGTCGACGACGCGTTCGGCGCGGTGCACCGCAAGCACGCCAGCGTCTACGACGTGGCCTACCGGCTGCCGCACGCCGCCGGCCCGCTGGTGGCCGCGGAGGTGGCGGTGCTCGACCGGCTGACCGGCGAGCCGGAGCGGCCGTACCTCGTCGTGCTCGGCGGGTCGAAGGTGAGCGACAAGCTCGACGTGATCTCGGCGCTGCTCCCGCGGGTCGACGCGCTGCTCGTCGGCGGCGGCATGTGCTTCACGTTCCTGCGCGCGCAGGGCAGGGACGTCGGCCGGTCGCTGCTGGAGGAGGACCGCGTCGACAGCTGCGGGGCGTTCCTCGACAGCGGCAAGGTCGTGCTGCCCGTCGACGTGGTCGCCGCCGACGCGTTCAGCGCCGACGCGGCGCACGACGTGGTGCCGGCCGACGCCATCCCGCCCGGCCGGATGGGCCTCGATCTCGGGCCGGAGTCGGTGCGCGCGTTCCGCGCGGCGCTGGCCGGCGCGCGGACGGTGTTCTGGAACGGCCCGATGGGCGTCTTCGAGCTCGCGCCGTTCGCCGACGGCACCCGCGGCGTGGCCGAGGCCGTCGCGGAGCTGGGCGAGACCGGCGCGCTGACCGTCGTCGGCGGCGGTGACAGCGCCGCGGCGGTGCGCGCGCTCGGCATCGACGAGGCCCGGTTCACGCACGTCTCGACGGGCGGCGGCGCGTCACTGGAGTGGCTCGAGGGCCGGACCCTGCCCGGGATCACCGCGCTGCAGGCGCCCGACCCGGGAGCAGCCGCATGAGCCGCACGCCCCTCCTCGCCGGCAACTGGAAGATGCACCTGAGCCACCTCGAGGCTCTCAAGCTGGTCCAGGACCTCGCGTTCCGCCTCACCCCCGCCGACCTCGAGGCCGTCGAGGTGGCCGTGGTGCCGCCGTTCACCGCGCTGCGCAGCGTGCAGACGCTGGTGGACGGCGACGGCCTGCGCTTGCGCTACGGCGCGCAGGACCTCTCGCCGCACGACGCCGGCGCGTACACCGGTGACGTGTCCGGCGCCATGCTCGCCAAGCTCGGCTGCACGTACGTGCTGGTGGGGCACAGCGAGCGTCGGGCGCTGCACGGGGAGACCGACGACGTCGTCGCGGCGAAGCTCGCCGCCGCCGTCCGGCACGGGCTCACGCCGGTCCTCTGCGTGGGCGAGGACCTCGGGGTGCGGCGGCTCAACGGGCAGATCGACCACTGCGTCGGGCAGGTCTCCGCGGCGCTGCGCGGGGTCCCGGCGGAGATCGCCCGCACCCTCGTCGTGGCGTACGAGCCGGTCTGGGCGATCGGCACCGGGGAGGTGGCGACCCCCGACGACGCGCAGGAGGTCTGCGGCGAGGTACGCCTGACCCTGCGCCAGGCGTACGGCGACGAGGTCGCCGACGCGGTGCGCGTGCTCTACGGCGGGTCGGTCAAGGCGTCGAACGCCGCCGCGCTGCTGGGCCAGGCCGACGTCGACGGCGCGCTCGTCGGCGGCGCGAGCCTCGACGCCGAGGAGTTCGCGGCGATCTGTCGCGCCGCCGCCTGAACGACGAGGGTCCGCCGCGGTCTGTGACCTGGGTCACAGCGAAGTCACGATTCGCGCTCGACTCGTCGCGCAGCGCGCCGAAGAGGCTCGACCCTTGCCTAGACTCCGCAGGTCGTCGCCGAGTGATCGTCGGCCTCCGCCGGTCGTCCAGGGCGAAGCGTCTTGAGCTCCCGCGCATGCCGGGAGGAGGAGGCACGAACAGGTGCGGATCCTGAGGAGAGCGCGGCTCGCCGCGCCACTGCTGGCCCTCGCGCTGGGCGCTGCGGCCTGCGGCGGAGGGGGTGGCGCCACGAGCGCCGGCTCCACCCCCAGCAGCGCCGCCGCGGCCAGGCCCGGCGGCGCGTTCTCGGTCCAGCTCGGCGAGCCGGAGAACGCGCTCGTGCCGGGCAACACCTCCGAGAGCGAAGGCAGCCAGATCGTCAGCGCACTGTGGACGGGGCTCACGACGTACGACGTCAACACCTCGCAGCAGCGCATGGACGGCGTGGCCGAGTCGATCACCTCTCCTGACGCGACGACCTGGACGGTCAAGCTCAAGCCGGGCTGGACCTTCCACGACGGCACTCCCGTCGACGCGCGGTCCTTCGTCGACGCGTGGAACTACACGGCGCTGTCGACCAACGCCTACGGCGGCAGCTACTTCTTCTCCGACATCCAGGGCTACGAGGACCTGCAGGCTCCCAAGAACGCCGCTGGCAAGGTCACCGGCAAGCCGAAGGCCGAGGAGATGAGCGGCCTGAAGGTCGTCGACCCGCAGACCTTCACCGTGACTCTGGCCAAGCCGTTCGCGCAGTGGCCGATCAAGACCGGCTACAACACCTTCTACCCGCTGCCGAAGGCGTTCTTCGCCGACCCCGAGGCGTTCGGCAAGAAGCCGATCGGCAACGGCCCGTTCAAGGCCGACACCGCCTTCGTCAAGGGTCAGGGCATCACGCTGTCGCGCTTCGACGCCTATCCCGGGCAGAAGGCCAAGGCCGACAAGGTCGAGTTCCGCATCTTCGCTGACTTCGCCACGGCCTACACCGAGGCCCGGGCCGACAACCTCGACGTCACCGAGGTGATCCCGGACGCCATCACCACCTTCAAGACCGACTTCCCGGACCGCTTCGTCGAGCGGCCGTCGTCGAGCTTCACGTACATCGGCTTCCCGACCTACGACGAGCGCTTCAAGGACAAGCGGGTCCGCCAGGCGATCTCGATGGCGATCGACCGCAAGGCGATCAGCGACGCGATCTTCAGCGGCACCCGCGTGCCCGCCTACTCGGCCATATCGCCGGCCGTCGCCGGCTCCCGGCCGGACGCGTGCCAGTACTGCAAGTACGACGTGCCGCGCGCCAAGCAGCTGCTCGCCGAGTCCGGCTTCGACACCAGCCGACCGGTCGACCTGTGGTTCAACTCCGGGGCGGGCCACGACAAGTGGATGCAGGCGGTCGGCAACCAGCTCCGCCAGAACCTCGGCGTCGACTACCGGCTGCAGGGCGGCCTGGACTTCGCGTCCTACCTGCCCAAGGGCGACGAGAAGGGCTTCACCGGGCCGTTCCGCCTCGGCTGGGTCATGGACTACCCGAGCCCGCAGAACTACCTGGAGCCGCTCTACAGCACGGCCGCGCTGCCGCCGGCCGGGTCGAACTCGAGCTTCTACAGCAACCCCGCGTTCGACGCGCTGCTCGCCGAGGGCAACAAGGCGACCAACAGCGACGAGGCCGTCCGCAAGTACCAGCAGGCGGAGGACCTCCTGCTCGAGGACATGCCGATCGCTCCGATGTTCTTCGCGGTCGAGCAGAGGGTGTTCTCGAGCAAGGTGCAGAACGTCACGGTCGACGCCTTCGGCCGCATCGACCTGCCGAACGTCACCGTCAGGCAGTAGCCGCAGCCGGCGCCCCGGGGGCGTGTCGCGTGACTCCCGCGGCACGCCCCCGAGCGTGCGCACCGCCTGACACCACGTCGCCGGTCGTCCCGGCGCCGGCGCAGAGCAAGGAGGGCCGTGGCCCGCTACATCGCGCGCCGCCTGCTGCTCGCGGTCCCGGTGCTCATCGGCACGTCGATGCTGATCTTCTTCATGGTGTACGCCCTGCCGGGCGACCCGATCCGCGCGCTCGCCGGCGACCGTCCGCTGCCTGCCGCGGTGCAGGCGGAGCTCCGCGAGCGGTACAACCTCGACGACCCGCTGCACGTGCAGTACGGCAAGTACGTCGCCGGACTCGCCCGGGGCGACCTCGGCACCGACTTCCGCGGCGTCCCGGTGTCGGAGACGATCCAGCAGCGGCTGCCGGTGACGCTCAAGCTGGCTGTCGTCGCCGTCGGCATCGAGGCGGTCTTCGGGATCCTCGCCGGCGTGCTGGCCGGGATCCGCAAGGGCTCGTTCTTCGACAACCTCGTGCTCGTGACGACGATCGCCGTGGTGTCCATCCCGATCTTCGTCATCGGCTTCCTGGCGCAGTACGTCC
Organism: Actinomycetota bacterium; assembly: GCA_030773235.1. Classification (GTDB taxonomy): domain Bacteria; phylum Actinomycetota; class Actinomycetes; order Mycobacteriales; family SCTD01; genus JALYNK01. The sequence goes on from JALYNK010000065.1 coordinate 5,759, forward strand.
TCGGCCTGCAGCTGCGCCTGTTCCCGATCTCCGGCGCGGCGTCCTGGCACAGCTTCCTGCTGCCGGGCTTCGTGCTCGCCTCGCTGTCGCTGGCCTACGTCGCACGGCTCACCCGCACCTCGCTCGTGGAGAACCTGCGCAACGACTACGTGCGCACCGCGCGCGCGAAGGGGCTGAGCCCGCGCCTGGTGGTCGGCAAGCACGCGCTGCGCAACAGCCTCATCCCGGTCGTGACGTTCCTCGGCGCCGACCTCGGCAACTTCATCTCGAGCACGATCGTCACCGAGGGCATCTTCAACCTGCCCGGACTGGGCTCGACGGTGTTCCGCGCGGTGCGCGCTCAGGAGGGCGCGGTGGTCGTCGGCGTGGTGACGCTGTTCGTCTTCATCTACATCCTCGTCAACCTGGTCGTGGACATCGTGTACGCCTTCCTCGACCCCCGGATCCGCTATGAGTAGCCCGACCCGCGGCGGCCCGGCCCGCGACCGCGAGGACGACCCGCAGCCCGGCGGCGGCGGGGTCGGCGACACGCGCGCGGGCCCGAGCGTGCTCGACCAGCCCTCCGGTGGCCCGAGCGGCGACCTGCAGGCGGCCACGTCGCTCACCGCGGTCACCGGCGGGGCCAGCGTGCAGGCCAGCCTGCTGTCGGACGCCTGGCGGCAGCTGCGCCGCAACCCGGTCTTCCTCGTCGCGATGACCGTGCTCGCGGTCCTCGTCGTCATGGCGGTCCGGCCGCAGCTGTTCACCTCCGTCGACCCGCGCTCGTGCGACCTGCTGCTGTCCAAGCGGTCGCCGAGCGCGCAGGCGTGGTTCGGCTACGACGTGCAGGGCTGCGACTACTTCTCCAACGTCGTCCACGGAGCCCGGGTGAGCATCGCCATCGGCGTGCTCGTCTCCGGCGCGTCGCTCGTGCTCGGCGTCGTGCTCGGCTCGCTGGCCGGCTACTACGGGGGCTGGGTCGACGCGGTCATCGCGCGCGTCGCCGACGTCTTCTTCGGCATCCCCTACACGCTCGGCACGATCGTGGTGCTGAACGCCTTTCCCGAGCGCGGACTGCTCATCGTGGCGCTCGCGCTCATCACGTTCGGCTGGATGACGATGCTGCGACTGCTGCGCTCCAACGTCATCGCGGTCAAGCAGACGGACTACGTGCAGGCGGCGCGGGCGCTCGGCGCCGGTGACCGGCGGATCCTCGTCAGGCACATCCTGCCGAACGCCCTGGCGCCGGTGTTCGTGTACGCGACCATCGGCATCGGAACTGTGATCGCCGCAGAGGCGACGCTGTCGTTCCTCGGGATCGGGCTGCAGCTGCCCGCGATCTCGTGGGGGCTGCAGATCAGCGAGGCGCAGTCGCTGCTGCGCACCGCACCGCACCTGCTGCTGTTCCCGAGCCTGTTCCTCTCGGTCACGGTGCTCTGCTTCATCCTGCTCGGCGACGCGCTGCGCGACGCTCTCGACCCGAAGCTGCGCTGAACCCGTGACGCTGACCAGCCCCGCGCCGGGCGCCGCCGCCGCGG
>JALYNK010000066.1 GCA_030773235.1 Actinomycetota bacterium
CCCCAGGGCCGCCAGCTCCTCCGCCGTCGGCGGTGCGGGGCGGCAGCGGGGGCGGAACCCGGTGGCGGCGTCGTCGGGGGTGACGCCGCGGTCGCCGCGCAGCACCTCGCGCAGCCCCGCGAGCCGCTCCGCCGCGACCCGCTCGACGCCGAGGCCGCCGGGCACGTAGTACTCCCGCCCCACGACCGGGTCGGGCGCGTACTGCTGGGCGACGACCCGGCCCGGGAAGTCGTGGGGGTAGCGGTAGCCCGGCCGGCCGTCCTTGCCCTTGCTGCCGTGGCCCAGCTGCGCGGCCCCGCGGTAGTGGCTGTCGCGCAGGTGGGGCGGGACCGTGCCCGTGCGGCCGCGGCGGACGTCGGCGAGCGCCGTGTCGATCCCGGCGAGCACCGCGTTGCTCTTGGGCGCCAGGCAGAGGTGGACGACGGCCTGTGCGAGGTTGATCCGGGCCTCGGGCAGCCCGACGAGCTCCAGCGCCTGGGCGGCGGCGACCGCGACCTGCAGGCTGCTCGGGTCGGCCATCCCGATGTCCTCGCTGGCGCTGACGACCAGCCGTCGCGCGATGAAGCGCGCGTCCTCCCCCGCCTCGAGCATCCGGGCGAGGTAGTGGAGCGCCGCGTCGACGTCCGAGCCGCGGACCGACTTGATGAACGCGCTGACGACGTCGTAGTGCTGGTCGCCGTCGCGGTCGTACCGGACGGCCGCGCGGTCGACGGCGCGCTCCAGCAGGGGCAGTGTGAGGACGTCCTCGACGGCCGCCGCCTCCAGCGCCGTCAGCGCGCGCCGCGCGTCGCCGCCGGCGAGCCGGACGAGGAAGTCCTCGGCGTCCGGCTCGAGGCGCACGCGCCCGGCCAGGCCGCGCTCGTCCGCGAGCGCACGCCGCACGAGCGCCCGGACGTCGTCGTCGGACAGCGGCTCGAGCGTGAGCAGCAGCGAGCGGCTGAGCAGCGGGCTGATGATCGAGAAAAACGGGTTCTCGGTGGTGGCAGCGACGAGCGTGACCCAGCGGTTCTCGACGCTCGGCAGCAGCGCGTCCTGCTGGGTCTTGCTGAAGCGGTGGACCTCGTCGACGAACAGCACCGTCTGCGTGCCGGTGTCCGCCAGGGCGCGCCGCGCCTCGTCGACGACCTGCCGGACGTCCTTGACGCCGGCCGTCACCGCCGACAGCTCGCGGAACCGCCGCCGCGTGCTCCGGGCGATCACCATCGCCAGCGTGGTCTTCCCGGTGCCGGGCGGCCCCCAGAGCACGACGCTCAGCGGTGCATCGCCCTCGACGAGCCGCCGCAGCGGCGCGCCCGGGCCGAGCAGGTGCACCTGACCGACGACCTCGTCGAGCGCGCGAGGCCGCATCCGGACGGCGAGCGGCGCCACCCGCTGCTCCGCGGCGCGCTCCCCCGCGTCGAAGAGCGTCTCGCCGTCCACCTGGCGATCTTACGTCCGCTGTCCGTACCGGGCCCGTCGCGCGCCGCCGGAGCGGTCGCAACACGCGAAGTCCCTGGCCAAGAGCACTCCTACGGCGTGTCGTGGCGCCACCGGGCCGTTTGCGGGCTCTATGTCATGGAGCGTGTTGGGGCGGCGCGCAGTCAGCCGGTGAACTGCACGTAGCACTCGCGCACCAGGGCCACGACGTGCTCGGGCCGGTGCACGACGTCCTCCCACGTGACCCGCAGGACCCGCCAACCGAGCCGCTCCAACTGGTTGAGCCGCTCGCGATCGCGCCGGTACGCCGCGCGGTCGCTGTGGAACGCGAAACCGTCGGCCTCGACGATGAGGCACGCCGCCGGCCAGCACAGGTCGACTTGGGCCACGAAGCCCCCGGAGCGGTTCCGGACCTCGTACTGCGACAGCGGCGGCGGGAGGACCGCCGCGCAGCAGCAGCCGCAGCAGGGTCTCCAGCACGGAGCCGGACAACGGGTCCACGGCCGCGGCGACCGCCCGGCAGCGCCCGCTCCCCCGGCCGCGCGCCGTACCGAGCTGCCGCTGCACCTCCTCGAGCGGGACGAGACCCTGCCGGAGCGCGCTGTCGCCGCCACGACGGCGTGCACGACGCTGAGGGATCTGCGCGGCGGTCTCGTGTCTGAGGGCGGCGCCAGGACCCGCCCGACGCACTGCCTCTTCCGGTACCACCGGCGCAGGGTCTCGATCCCGAGACTGCGTGAGGAGGTCCGGGACGGCGTCTGTGGACAGCGCGCAGGCACGGGGGCGCGGCTAGCGTTCTGGCCGTGCCGCTCACTCCGCTGACCTCGGCGGCGGAGGTGCTGCTGGCGACCCGGCACGACCCGTTCGCGCGGGCGTCGCTGCGGCGGCCGGTGGTACGGGGCTGGGTGCACGAGGGCGCGGTCGCCTGGGTCGGGACCGACCCCGAGGAGCGCCGCCCCTACCTCTCGGCGCTGGGCGACCCGGAGGCCGTGGCCCGCCTGCTCGGCGAGCTCGTGCCCGAGCTGCCGCCCCGCCAGCGGGTGACGCTCCCCCGCGGCACGGCCGCCCGGCTGCCGGCCTGGGTCGGGGTCCAGGGCGTCGACTGGGACTTCCGCTGGACGGCCGCCGCGCCGCCGCCACAGCCGGGCGAGGACCGGGTCACGACGGTGACCGACGGCGCGGTTGCCGCCCTGCTGGCGGTGGCGAACCCCACCGCGAGCGCGCAGCCGGGCGACGCGAAGGTCCGCGAGTGGCTCGGCGTGCCCGGCGAGGACGGCGCCCTCCTCGCCTGCGCCGCCGACACCAGCGGCGCGAGCGGCATCGGGCACCTCTCGTCGATCGCGGTGCACCCGGACGTCCGCGGACGCGGGCTCGGTCGAGCGCTCACGGCAGCCGCCACCCGCCGGTTGCTCGACCGCGGCTGCGAGTTCGTCACGCTCGGCCTGTACGCGGACAACACCGCGGGGCGGGCGCTCTACGACGCCCTGGGCTTCTCCGCCGACCACGCCTTCACGAGCGGCCCCCTCCTCGTCCGCAACCGCTGGTAGGCCCTGGGTCAGGGGTGCGTCCAGGCGCGCAGCGCAATGCCCGAGCGCGCCCACCACCCGACCGCGCGGACCCGCTGCAGCGGTGTCGAGCAGACGAGCCGACAGCCCGAGCGCCCACAGCGCTCGGTCCCGGTCGGGGTGGTGGCGCAGCGAAGGGCCGTAGAGACGCGCAGCGCCAGGCCCGAGCGCGCCACCACTCCGACCCCCCGCAACGCAACCGCGGGGGCGAGCGGACGCTCCGAGGCGCGGACTACTCGGGCACCGCGTCCACCCCCGCCTCGGCCCGCTGCTGGGCCGAGATGGGCGTGGGCGCGCCGGTGAGCGGGTCGAACCCGGCGCCGGTCTTGGGGAACGCGATGACCTCGCGCAGCGACGGGGCGCCGGCCAGCAGCATGACGACGCGGTCCCAGCCGAACGCGATCCCGCCGTGCGGCGGGGCGCCGAACGACAGCGCGTCGAGCAAGAACCCGAACTTGTCGCGCGCCTCCTCCGCCCCGATGCCCAGCAGCTCGAACACCCGCTGCTGCACGTCGGGACGGTGGATGCGGATCGAACCGCCGCCGATCTCGTTGCCGTTGCAGACGATGTCGTACGCGTACGCCAGCGCCTGCTCGGGCTGCGTATCGAAGCTGTCCAGGTACTGCGGCTGCGGCGACGTGAACGGGTGGTGCACGGCGGTCCAGCGGCTCGACCCGACCGCGACGTCACCCCCGGTCCCGGCCGGCTCGAACATCGGCGCATCGACGATCCAGACGAACTCCCAACGGCTCTCGTCGACCAGCCCGCACCGAACGCCGACCTCGAGGCGCGTGGCGGCGAGCAGCGCGCGCGCGGTGTCCGGCTCGCCAGCGGCGAAGAAGACGCAGTCGCCCGGCGCCGCGCCCACGTGCGCGGCGAGCCCCGCCCGCTCGGTCTCGGACAGGTTCTTCGCGATCGGCCCGCCGAGGGTCCCGTCGTACTGCACGAGCACGTACGCGAGACCACGGGCGCCGCGCGAGCGGGCCCAGTCCTGCCACGCGTCGAGCTGCTTGCGGCTCTGCGCCCCGCCGCCCGGCATGAGCACCGCGCCCACGTACGGCGCCTGGAAGACGCGGAACGGGGTGTCGCGGAAGAACTCCGCGCACTCGACGAGCTCCTGGCCGAAGCGCAGGTCGGGCTTGTCGTTGCCGTAGCGCCGCATCGACTCCGCGTACGTCATGCGCGGGATCGGCAGCGGCACGTCGACGCCGACGAGCGCCCAGAGCGCGGCGACCACCCGCTCGCCGACGGCGATGACGTCGTCCTGCTCGACGAAGCTCATCTCGACGTCGAGCTGGGTGAACTCCGGCTGCCGGTCGGCGCGGAAGTCCTCGTCGCGGTAGCAGCGGGCGATCTGGAAGTACCGCTCCAGCCCGCCGACCATGAGCAGCTGCTTGAACAGCTGCGGCGACTGCGGCAGCGCGTACCAGGTGCCGGGCTGCAGCCGCACGGGCACGAGGAAGTCCCGCGCGCCCTCGGGGGTGGACCGGGTCAGGGTCGGGGTCTCGACCTCCACGAAGCCCTCAGCGTGCAGCACCTCCCGGGCCGCCCGGTTGACCTCGGAGCGCAGCCGGAGCGCTGCCGCCGGGCCCGCACGGCGCAGGTCGAGGTAGCGGTAGCGCAGCCGCGTCTCCTCCCCCACCTCGACGTGCTCGTCGACGGGGAACGGCAGCGGCGCCGCCTCGCTCAGCACGTCGACCTGCTCGGCGGCGACCTCGACCGCGCCGGTCGGCAGCGCCGGATTGGCGCTGCCCTCCGGGCGCAGCCGCACCTCGCCGACGACCCGCAGGCACCACTCGTTGCGCAGCTCGTGGGCGATCTCGCTCTCGCGCACCACCACCTGCACCACGCCGCTGCGGTCGCGCAGGTCGAGGAACGTCACGCCGCCGTGGTCGCGGCGCCGCGCCACCCAGCCGGCGAGCTCGACCGGCGAGCCCGCCTCCGACTCGCGCAGCGTGCCGGCCTCGTGGGTGCGCATCACGACAGCGACTCCTCCAGGACGGTGGTCAGGTCGTCGAGCGGTTCGGCCCGTTGCTCGCCGGTGCGCAGGTGCTTGACCTGCGCGCTCCCCGCGGCGAGGTCGCGGTCGCCGAGCACCACGGCGTACGTCGCGCCGCTGCGGTCCGCGGCCTTCATGGCGCCCTTGAGCCCGCGGTCGCCGTACGCCAGGTCGGCCGACAGGCCGGCACGGCGCAGGTCGCCGAGCAGCCGGACCGCGCACGCCTTGGCCGCCGCGCCGAGCGGCACGAGGAACACCTGCACCCGCGGCGCAGGAGGCGGCAGCACGCCCTCCGCCTCCAGCGCCAGCAGGGTGCGGTCGACGCCGAGCGCCCAGCCGATGCCGGGCAGCGGAGGTCCGCCGATCGCCTGCGACAGCCCGTCGTACCGGCCGCCCGCGCCGATGGTCGACTGCGCGCCGAGCAGCGGCGAGACGAACTCGAAGGTCGTCCGCCGGTAGTAGTCGAGCCCGCGGACCAGCCGCGGGTCGTCGACGTACGCCACCCCCAGGTCGGTGAGGTACGACCGCACCGCGTCGTGGTGCGCCTGCGCAGGCGGCGACAGCACCTCGGTCAGCAGCGGTGCGTCGGCGGTCGCCGAGCGGACCTCGGGGCGCTTGTCGTCGAGGACCCGCAGCGGGTTCTTCTCGATGCGGCGGTCGGTCTCCTCGTCGAGCCCGCCGACGCGGGGCCGCAGCCAGGCGCGGAGTTGCTCGGTGTAGCCGGCCCGGTCCTCGGGGTCGCCGAGCGTGCCGAGGTGCAGCACGGTCTGGGTGAGCCCGAGCCCGCGGTACGCGGTGTCGGCAAGCGCGACCAGCTCGGCGTCGAGGGCGGGGTCGTCGCTGCCGAGCGCCTCCGCCCCCACCTGGGTGAACTGCCGCTGCCGACCGGACTGCGGCTGCTCGTAGCGGAACATCGGGCCCGCGTACCAGAGCTTGACCGGCAGCAGCCCCCGCTCGAGCCCGGCCTCCAGCACGGCGCGGACCGCACCGACGGTGCCCTCCGGCCGCAGCGTCACGGAGCGTCCACCGCGGTCGGCGAAGGTGAACATCTCCTTGCTCACCACGTCGGTGGTCTCGCCGACGCCGCGGGCGAACAGCGCGGTGTCCTCGAAGACCGGCAGCTCCAGCGCGCCGTAGCCGGCGCGGCGCAGGTGCGCGGTCATCGCGTCGCGGACCGCGACGAGCGCCTCGGACCGGGGCGGCACGTAGTCGGGCACGCCCTTGGGGGCGGCGAAGACCACTTACAGCCCTCGGCCGGGTGGAGCGGTCGGCAGGCCGCGCAGGAACGGGTTGCTCGCGCGCTCGCGGCCGATCGTCGTCGCGGGCCCGTGCCCGGGCAGCACGACGGTGTCGTCGGCGAGCGGCAGCACGACCTCGGCGAGCGAGCGCTGCATCTGCCCCCAGTCACCGCCGGGCAGGTCGGTACGGCCGATCGACCCGGCGAACAGCAGGTCGCCGGCGAACAGCACCGGCGCCGACGCCTCGCCCGCGATCTCCTCGCCGGGCGCCCGGAAGACGATCGACCCGGGCGTGTGCCCGGGCGCGAGGTCGACCTGCAGGCGCAGGCCGGCGATCTCCAGCGGCCCGGCGGCGGGCAGCTCGAGGACCTCGTCGGGCTCGGTGAATTCCAACCCGCCGAACAGCTGCTGCCCCATCGCGAGCGACAGCCCCTTCGCCGGGTCGGACAGCAGCGCCCGGTCGTCGGGGTGGACGTACGCCGGGATGCCGTGCGCGCCGCAGACCGGCACGACCGACCACATGTGGTCGATGTGGCCGTGGGTGAGCAGCACGGCGACGGGCTTGAGGCGGTGCTCGCGCAGCAGGTCCTCCACGCCGCGCACGGCGTCCTGCCCGGGGTCGACGACCACGCACTCGCTGCCGGCGGACGGCGCCACGACGTAGCAGTTGGTGCCGAACGAACCGGCCGGGAACCCGCGGACGAGCACGGACGTCCTTCCCTTCCGGCAGAGCGGGGCGGCGGACCAGGGGCCGCACACCGGGACGGCAGCGCAGGGCAGCACCGCGGGGCCGACCCTACCGGCGCGGCCGGGTCCGACCTGAGCTCGCGCTCCCTACACTCCCCGCCCGGCTCCGCACGTCGAGCCGTCCCTCCCACCCGAGCCTCGGAGGACCACCGCGTGGCCAGCAGCAGGCGCGAGAGAGAGCTGGCCCGGCTGCGCGCCGAGCGCCAGGTGGCGCGGCGCGCGGCGGACGCCGCCCGGCGCCGCCGCCGCAACGCGGTCATCGCCAGCACCC
>JALYNK010000067.1 GCA_030773235.1 Actinomycetota bacterium
TGGCCGGGCTCGGCGGGTGGAACGCCTCGCTGCAGCGCGACCGCGACCGGCTGCAGGACGCCCTCGCGGCCGCCTCGCGCACCCCGGCGCCGGCCGCTCCGGCGCAGGCGGTCCCCATCACGGCGCGCAGCGGGGACGTCGCCGCGGTGGCCGTGCTGCAGGCCGGGCGGCTCAGCCTCGTCGTGGACGACCTGCCGGCCAACGACCGCAGCGACAGCATCTACGTGCTCTGGGGGCGCTCCGCCGGCGCCGTGCACGCGCTCGCCGCTTTCGACGTCGCCGGACAGCCGGAGGTGCTTCGCGACGTGCCGCTCCCGCAGCCGGCGGGCGCTCCCGACCTCCTCATGATCACCCGGGAGCCCGGCCGGAGCGCGCCGGCCGCGACGCAGCAGCCGCTGCTCGCCACCGGCACGGTGGCCTGAGCGCGTCCCGCGAGCGGGCCCGGGGCGTCCCTCGTACTGGGGGCCGGCTCCCGGTGCTGCGGTAAGGTCGCGGCCGTCAGGGCGTATAGCTCAGCGGTCAGAGCGCTGCCTTCACACGGCAGAGGTCCGTGGTTCGAGACCACGTACGCCCACCTCGCACTCGGGCCGGTCCTGCGACCGGCCCGTCGTGTTGGCCCCTTGGTCGATCGGCGCTGAGGCGGCACCGTCCGCCTGACAGGTCCGGGGCGGCGCGCAGCCGCCCGGCACGCGTGCAGTCAGGCAGGCGAGGCGCTGGCGAACCGGCGCTCGTCGGTCCAGGGCGCCCTCGACCGGGGCCGCTCCGGCCTGACCCGCTCCTTCGTCGTCGACCGGGGGTTGCGTCGCGGTCAGCTGGCGGCGGGCTGGGCAGGCGCCGGGACGCGGTCCTGGTGCTCGTCGGCGCGCAGGCTGGGCCGAGGCTTGGTGAGCAGTCGGGTGGTCAGCCGGTCGGCGGGCTGGGGTCGGCCGATCTGGTAGCCCTGCGCCATGTCGCAGCCGTAGATGCGCAGCTCCTTGAGGGCTTCGGCGGTCTCGACGCCCTCGGCGACCATGCCAAGGCCGAGGCTGTGGGACAGGCCGACGGTGGAGCGGACGATGGCGGCGGCGAGCGGGTCCTCGTTCAGGTGCATGACGAAGGACTTGTCGAGCTTGAGTTCCTGAACGGGTAGCTCGCGGAGGTAGGCCAGCGAGGAGTAGCCGGTGCCGTAGTCGTCGACGGCGATGCGCACGCCGAGCTCGCGCAGCTGGAGCAGCACCTGGATGGAGCGGACCCGGTCGGCCATCAGCACACTCTCGGTGATCTCCACTCGAGGGCGTCGGGCGGTAGCGCGCGCTCGGAGAGCAGGCCGGCGACGTAGATGGGTAGCGCGGCGTCGAGCAAGCTGCTGGCGGACAGGTTCACCGCGACGGTGAGGTGCAGTCCCTGCCGGCGCCAGGCGGCGCACTGGTCCAGGCTCGCGGCCAGCACGACCTCGGTGAGCCGGCGCATCAGCCCCGCATGCTCGGCCAGCTCGATGAAGGCGGGGTAGAGCAGCCCCCGCTCGGGGTGCTGCCGCGCACGAGGGCCTCGACGCCGACCGTCCGCCCGCTGGCGAGCTCGATCTTCGGTTGGTAGTGGACGACGATCTGCCCGTTCTCCAGACCCAGGCGCAGGGCCTCGACGAGCTGCAGTCGTTCGCGGCTGTGTTCGTCAGCCTCGGGGGAGTACCGCTGGACCCCGGAGCGCTGCCGCTTGGCCTGGTACATCGCGACGTCGGCGCGGCGCAGCAGCTCGTCGCCGTTGTCGGCGTGGTCGGGGAAGGCGGCGACGCCGATGCTGGCGTCGATGTGCAGGGTGATCCCGGCGATGTGGAACGGGTCGGTGAGCGCGGCGGCCAGGGCGTGCGTGGCAGCTTCCGCGCCGGGCAGGTCGGTGTCGGGCAGCAGGACCGCGAACTCGTCATCGCCGAGGCGGGCGAGCGCGTCGTGCTGGCGCTGCCGGGCGGTGAACCGGCGGCCGACCTCGACGAGCAGTTGGTCGCCGGCGGCGTGCCCGAGGGAGTCGTTGACCTCCTTGAACCGGTCCAGGTCGATGAGCAGCACGGCCAGCGGCGCGGGCTCGGCTCGGGTCAGCGCCGCGGTGAGCTGCTCGCCGAACAGCCGGCGATTGGCCAAGCCGGTCAGATCGTCGGTGCGGGCCTGGTGGCGGGACTCGGCGAGGCTGCGCACCTCCCGGAAGGTGAGCCCGGTGCGCGCTCCGGCGACGAGCAGCGCGGCGAGCGCCAGCAGTGCCGCCGCGGGCGGCACGGATCGGATCGTCCCGTACAGCATCGACAGCAGCGACAGCAGCGCGAACAGCCCGGGCAGCAGCAGCACCCTCAGGCCGTCCGCGCGCGCTGACCGGGTCGCCCTGCGGCTGCCAGGCCGCGAAGGCGATCAGCAGGAAGGCCAGCGCCTAGCCGGCGTCCAACGGCCCGCCGGTCGCGTACGTGCCGGCGGTGACCTGCTGCAGGTACAGCGAGTCGGTGACCGCCTGCACGACCAGCCCGGCGCCCAGCAGCCAGACCACCCTGCCCGGGCGCCAGCCGGACAGGCCGAACACCACCACCACGAGAGTGAGCAGCAGCAGGTCCCCGACCGGATAGGCCAGGTTCACCACGACCAGGGCGAGCGAGCCGTCCGCCACCACCAGGAGGTCCCCGATCAGCAGCGCGGCCGCGACCGCCGCCACGCTGAGCCCGGCGAGAAGCCCGTCCAGCCACATGCTGGCGTAGAGGGAGCCAGCGCTGCTGTGACCAGCGCCCAGCCGAGCCGCTCCTCCCGCACCAGCACGGCCCGCAGCGCCACGGGCACGACCGCCGCGGTCGTCACCACGGGCATGCCGTAGCGCGACAGCAGGTCCAGCCAGGCAGGCCGCGTCCGGACGTCGGGACGCCGGGCAGCAGGCTGACGCCGTACGCGACCGTGAGCAGCAGCAGCGCGTGGAGCGGACCTGCGCGACAGGCGGCGTGCGACGTTGCGTGACGGTGAGTCCCTCGGTCATGCCGCAGGCATGGGCGGACCGGACCCACGACGCGATGACCCGAACGGCGGCACCGACCGAGCCCGCTCGCCCCGGTCCGCGCGGTGAAACGCGCGGTCGAGCTGGAGCTCGGGACCGGGCAGCTCGGCGAGGTACGCCAGGCTGGAGCAGCAGACGCTTCCCGTCGACGGGAATCAGCCGAACGCCCCGGCTCTTGCCGCCCGGTGCAGGACCTGGATGATCCCTGACCCGTTGGTCCCTGACGTGAGGAGCAGCATGCCCACCCGTACCTCCCGCACCGCCTGGAACGGCAGCCTCGAGGCCGGCTCCGGCCAGGTCGAGCTGAGCAGCAGCAAGACGGCCACGTACGACGTGTCCTTCCCGAAGCGCGCCGCGGAGGAGGCCGGCGGCACCACGAGCCCGGAGGAGCTGCTCGCCGCGGCCCACTCGGCCTGCTTCGCCATGCAGCTGTCGCACAACATCGCGCAGGCCGGCGGCACCCCGCACAGCCTGGAGGTCACGGAGGACGTCGCGCTCGGCCCGGACCCGGCCGGCGGCTTTCGTCTGACCGGCATCAAGGTCAAGGTCGTCGGCGAGGTCGAGGGCCTCGACGAGCAGGGCTTCCAGCAGGCCGCCAAGGCCGCCAAGGAGGGCTGCCCGGTGAGCAAGGCGCTGACCGGCGTGGACATCTCCGTGGACGCCTCGCTGGCCTAGCCGCCCGCGTCCTCGTCTGCGGGCCGGCCTCCTCGGGGTCGGCCCGCAGTGCTGTCCGGGGCCGGGCTGACCGAGCCCGTTTCGCCGTCGGGCGGTGGCCTCGCCGCTGGCTATCGTCGCCCGCATGTCCGCCGACTCCGCTGCGCCCGCGTCCCTCGTCGTCGCGGAGGACCAGGCGGGCCGGCCGGCCGGCGAGCTGCTGCGCGAGGCGGGCGTGCGCGACAGCGCGGTGGCCCGGGTCGACGGCGAGCTGCGCGACCTCGCGCACGTCGTGGCGGCCGGCAGCGTCGTCGCGGCGGTGCCGTACGCCAGCGAGGACGGCCGCGCGGTGCTGCGGCACAGCGCCGCGCACGTGCTGGCGCAGGCCGTGCAGGACCTGTTCCCGGGCACCCGCCTCGGCATCGGGCCGCCCGTGCGCGACGGCTTCTACTACGACTTCCTGCCCGAGCGCCCGTTCACGCCGGACGACCTCGCGGCGATCGAGAAGAAGATGCAGGACATCGTCCGGCAGCGGCAGCGCTTCGCCCGCCGCGTGGTCGCCGAGGACGACGCCCGCGCCGAGCTCGCCGAGGAGCCCTTCAAGCTCGAGCTCATCGGGCTCAAGGGCGGCGGCGACGAGGCGGGGGAGGGCGCGTCCGTCGAGGTCGGCGCCGGCGAGCTGACGATCTACGACAACCTGCGCGGCGACGAGGTCGCGTGGAAGGACCTGTGCCGCGGTCCGCACCTGCCGACCACCCGCGACATCCCGGCCTTCAGGCTCACCCGCACCGCTGCGGCGTACTGGCGCGGGGACCAGCGCAACCCGCAGCTGCAGCGGGTCTACGGCACCGCGTGGGAGAGCAAGGAGGCGCTCAAGGAGCACCTCCGGCTGCTCGCGGAGGCCGAGGCGCGCGACCACCGCCGGCTGGGCAGCGAGCTCGACCTCTTCAGCTTCCCCGACGAGATCGGGTCCGGCCTCGCGGTCTTCCACCCCAAGGGCGGCGTGGTCCGCCGGGTGATGGAGGACTACTCGCGGCAGCGCCACGAGCAGTCCGGGTACGAGTTCGTGTCCACCCCGCACATCACCAAGGCGCAGCTCTTCCAGCTCAGCGGCCACCTCGACTGGTACGCCGACGGCATGTACCCGCCGATGCACCTCGACGCCGAGGTGGGGCCGGACGGCGAGGTGCGCAAGCCGGGCCAGGACTACTACCTCAAGCCGATGAACTGCCCGATGCACAACCTCGTGTTCCGGGCGCGCGGGAGGTCCTACCGGGAGCTGCCGCTGCGGATGTTCGAGTTCGGCACCGTCTACCGGTACGAGAAGTCCGGGGTCGTGCACGGGCTGACCCGGGCGCGCGGCTTCACCCAGGACGACGCGCACATCTACTGCACGCGCGAGCAGATGCGCGACGAGCTGTCGTCGCTGCTGCAGTTCGTCCTGGACCTGCTGCGCGACTACGGGCTTCACGACTTCTACCTGGAGCTGTCGACCAAGGACCCCGCCAAGTCCGTCGGCTCCGACGAGGCGTGGGAGGAGGCCACCCGCACGCTGGAGGAGGTGGCGACCGCGAGCGGGCTCGAGCTCGTGCCCGACCCCGGCGGCGCCGCCTTCTACGGGCCGAAGATCAGCGTGCAGGCGCGGGACGCGATCGGCCGCACCTGGCAGATGAGCACGATCCAGCTCGACTTCAACCTGCCCGAGCTCTTCGACCTCGAGTACCAGGCGGCCGACGGCAGCCGGCAGCGCCCCGTGATGATCCACCGCGCGCTGTTCGGCTCGGTGGAGCGCTTCTTCGCGGTGCTGCTCGAGCACTACGCGGGTGCGTTCCCCGCCTGGCTCGCGCCGGTTCAGGTCGTCGGCATCCCGATCACCTCGGCGCACGACGCGTACCTGCAGGACGTCGCCGCGCGGCTCCGCGCGCACGGCGTGCGGGTCGAGGTCGACACGTCCGACGACCGCATGCAGAAGAAGATCCGTACGGCGCAGAAGCAGAAGGTGCCGTTCATGCTGCTCGCGGGTGACGAGGACGCCGGCAAGGGCGCGGTGAGCTTCCGGCTGCGCGACGGCAGCCAGGACAACGGCGTGCCGGTCCACGAGGCGGTGGAGCGGATCGTGCGGGCCGTGCGGGAGCGGGCGGCGTGACGGCGCCCCCCGGCGACACACCGGCGCGCGAGAGCCGGCCCCGCGAGGGGCCCCGGTCCGAGGAGCCCGGCGCCGGGCCGGCGCGCGAGGAGCAGCGCGGCGTCGGCCTGCAGGACGCCTTCGGGCGCCTGTACACGCCGCACCGCATGGCGTACATCCGCGGCGAGGGCAAGCCGTCGGCCGAGCGGGGCTGCCCGTTCTGCGAGATCCCCGGCCTGCCCGACGAGCAGGGGCTCGTGGTGGCGCGGGGGGAGCAGGCGTACGCGGTGCTGAACCTCTACCCGTACAACAGCGGTCACCTGATGCTCGTGCCGTACCGGCACGTGGCGGGCTACGACGAGCTCACGCCGGGCGAGGCGGGCGAGATCGCGGCGCTGACGCAGCACGCCCTGCGGGCGCTGCGGCACGCGAGCGGCGCGCAGGGCTTCAACGTCGGCATGAACCTCGGCGTGGTCGGCGGAGCGGGCATCGCCGCCCATCTGCACCAGCACGTGGTGCCGCGCTGGGGCGGGGACACGAACTTCATGCCGGTCGTCGGGCAGACCAAGGTGCTGCCGCAGCTGCTCCCCGACACCCGCGACCTGCTGGCGCGGGCGTGGGCCGAGGTCTGAGCGCGCCGACCGGGGGCACCTCCGACCCGCGGACCGCGGCGCCCCGCAGCGGGCGGGCGCGGCACCCCCGCCCCGCCGGACGGCGTCCCCCGACCGGTCAGCCGCGACGCGGCGACGTGCCTGCCGCAGGGCTGGGGCTCAGTCCGGCAGCCGCTCGTACCAGCCCGTGCCGGCGCTGACCCGGCTCAGTCCGGCGGCGTAGCCCACCAGCTCGGCGGCCGGCACCAGCGCCTGCAGCGCGACGCGGTCGGCGAGCGGGTCCTCCGCGACCTCCTCGACCTCGGCGCCGCGGCCGAGCAGGTCGCTGCGCGCGGCGGACGCGCTCCAGGCGGGCACGTGCACCCGGACGCGCACCGGCGGCGCGCCGGGGGGCACGATGACGGGCGCCGCGGCTGCGCCGGCCAGCAGGAGCGCGGCGTGCTCCGGGCCGGTGCTCCAGAGCAGGAGCTGCCCGGTGACCGGGTCGCGGGCCAGCCGGGCGACGGGGTCGGCCGCGACGCGGTCGGTGAGGGCCCCGTCGGGCGTCCCGTCCTGCGGCGTCCCTTCCTGGGGCGCCAGGTCGTCCGGCACGCCGACCGGGTGCTGGGCGGGCGGGAGCGCCCAGGGCTCGAGCACCAGCGGCTCGTCCGGCCGGCACACCGTGTCGCCGGGCCGGCCGGCCAGCGCGGCCGCGACGACCCGTCCCGGGCCGGCCTCGGGCCCGTCGTACGGCTGCGGGCCCCGGTCGCCGACCAGCACCTGCGTGCCGGGGGACAGCGAGCCGGACCACACGCGCACGAGCGCCGCCGGCCCGCCGCGCACGACC
>JALYNK010000068.1 GCA_030773235.1 Actinomycetota bacterium
GAGCCCGGCCGCGCCGCCGGGCGGGGGCGCCGGGGCGTCGCCGAGCGCGGTCCGGCCGCCGTCGGCTCGTCCGGGCACCTCCGCACGGAGGTCGGGGCGCTCGCGGACCGCGTCCGGCGCAACACCTCCGCGGTGCGCGACCACGGCGTCCGGCTCGTCCTCGGGCGGCACCCAGCCCGGGACGGTCAGCGCGGCGACGCGCGCCAGGACGTGCGGATCAGCAGCGGGAGGACGACGCAGGGCCACGCGCGGACGCTAGGCAGCCACGCGCGGCACCTCCTGCGGCGACGAGGCGCTGTGGAGGACGAGGCGACCTGGGGACGTCAGCCGCGCCAGCCCCGGGCGAAGTTCGAGCGGTGCCGGACGACGATGATCGTGAAGAGCACGCCCGCCCACGCCACGTCCTCGTCGCGCAGCGCGGCGAGGACGACGAGGGCGCCGGCCGAGCTCACCGACGACAGCGCGATCCACCTGGTGGCCGCCAGGACCGACCCCCAGGTCAGGAGCATCGCCGGCGCCCAGGTCGGGTGGGTGCCGAGCACCGCGCCGAACGACGTCGCCACGCCCTTTCCCCCGCGGCCGCGCAGCAGCGGTGAGCTGACGTGACCGACGACGGCCGCGACGCCGGCGACCTGCCCCGCGGCGTCGTCCAGCACCCGGAAGCCGGCCGCCGGCACGAGGCCCTTGAGCCCGTCGAGCACCGCCACGAGCAGCCCGGCGCGTCGCCCGAGAGCCCGACCCGCATTTGACGCCCCCGGGTTGCCCGAGCCGATGCTGCGCAGGTCGATGCCTCGCGCGCTCGCCAGCCAGGTCGCGGGCGAGACGCAGCCGCAGGCGTAGCCGACGGCCGCGGCGCCGAGCAGGACGGGCCTCATCGCCGTCGCACCACCACGCCGAGCAGGCCCGGCCCGGCGTGCGCCCCGACGACCGGTCCGACCTCGGACAGGTGCAGCTCGCCGAGCGCGGGCAGCCGCGCCCGCAAGCGGTCCGCGAGGGCTCCGGCGCGCTCCGGAGCGTCCAGGTGGTGCACCGCGAGGTCGACCGGGCCGTCGCCCGCGGCCTGGACGGCCAGCTCCTCGAGCCGGGCCAGCGCCCGCGAGGACGTGCGCACGCGCTCGAGCGGCGCGATGGCGCCGTCCACGACGTGCAGCAGCGGCTTGACGGCGAGGGCAGTGCCGAGCAGGGCAGCGGCCGCTCCGATCCGCCCGCCGCGACGCAGGTGCTCCAGCGTGTCGACGTAGAAGAACAGCGTGGTGGCGGCCGCCGCCTCCCGCGCGACCTGCTCGACGTGCTGGGCGCACCGGCCCTCGCCGGCGGTGCGAGCCGCCGCCAGCGCGGCGAAGCCGAGGCCCATCGCGAGCGTCCGGGCGTCGACGACACGTACGCGGACGCCGTCGGCCGCGACCTCGCGAGCGGCCAGCGCGGCGGCGTCCACCGTCCCCGACAGCCGGGCGGACACGTGCACGGAGACGACGTCCGCTCCGCCGCAGGCGCGGTAGGCAGCGGCGAACTCCGCCGGACTCGGCCGGGAGGTGCGGACGTCCCCGTCGGGCTGGCGCAGCGCTCCGGCCAGGGCGTCCGGACGCAGCTCGACGGGAGCGCTGCCCGGGTGCGCGGCGTGGAGCACGTGCAGCGGCACGACGACCAGCCCGACCTGCTCGGGCAGCCCCTCGGGCAGGGAGGCGGTGCCGTCGGTGACGACCCGCACCGCGTCCATCAGCCGGGCACGACGTTGACGAGCTTGGGCGCCCGCACGACGACCGTGCGCACGGCGCGACCGTCCAGCGCGCGCTGGACCGCCGGGGACGCCAACGCGCGCTCACGCAGTTCCGCCTCGCCGACGCCGGGCGGCACGTCCAGCCGGTCCCGCACCTTGCCGGCGACCTGCACGACGCAGACGACGGTGTCCTCGACGAGCAGCGCCGGGTCGGCCGTCGGCCACGGCGCGTCGTGCACGGAGTCGCCGCTCTCGACGTCGTGGCCCAGCCGGGACCAGACCTCCTCCGCGGCGTACGGCGCGTAGCAGGACAGCATCACCGCGAGCGCCTCCGTGCCCGAGCGCAGCGAGCAGGCGCCGGCTCCCGCGTCGACGGCCTTGCGCAGCGCCGAGGTCAGCTCCATCAGCCGGGCGACGACGACGTTGAGCCGCTGGCCCTCGGTGAGCCGGGTGACCTCGTCGACGGTGCGGGCGACCACCCGGTCGACGTACGAGTCGCGCTCGTCGCCGGAGCGTCCCGCCACGTCCGTCGCCAGCCGGGCCACCCGGGCGAGGAACTTGCCCGCACCGGCCGGCGAGACGTCCGCCCAGTCGATGTCGTCCTCGGGCGGCCCGGCGAACACCATGGTCAGCCGCACCGCGTCCACGCCGAACCGCTCGAGCTCGCGCCCGAGGTCGACGCCGTTGCCGAGCGACTTGCTCATGGCCCGGCCCTGGTTGACCACCTGGCCCTGGTTGAGCAGCGCGGCGAAGGGCTCCTGCGCGGGACTCAGACCCATGTCGTACAGGACCTTGGTGAAGAAACGGCTGTAGAGCAGGTGCAGGATCGCGTGCTCGACGCCACCGACGTACTGGTCGACGGGCATCCACCGGCGCACGGCGTCGAGGTCGAACGGGCCCTGGTCGTACTGGGGGGAGCAGTAGCGGAGGTAGTACCAGGACGAGTCGACGAACGTGTCCATCGTGTCGGTGTCGCGCCGCGCCTCGCCGCCGCACGACGGGCAGGTCGTGCGCACCCACTCCTCGGCCGCGCCGAGCGGCGACGTCCCGGCGGGCTTGAGCTGCTCGCCGCGCAGGTCCGGCAGGCGTACGGGCAGCTGGTCGTCGGGGACGGCGACCTCGCCGCAGGAGTCGCAGTGCACGACGGGGATGGGGGTGCCCCAGAAGCGCTGCCGCGACAGCAGCCAGTCGCGCAGCCGGTAGTTGACGGCGCCCTTGCCGAGGTCCTTCGCCTCCAGGTCGGCGACGACCCGCGCGATGGCCTCGTCCTTGGCGAGGCCGTCGTACGGACCGCTGTTGACGAGCACGCCGTCGCCCGGGGTCGCCACGCCGGTGTCGGCCGGGTCAGATGCTCCCGTGTCGACGACGAGCCGGACCGGCAGCCCGAACGCGCGGGCGAAGTCCAGGTCGCGCTGGTCGTGCGCGGGCACCGCCATGATCGCACCGGTCCCGTACTCGGCGAGGACGTAGTCGGCCGCGTAGACCGGCAGCTCCTCGCCGTTGACGGGGTTGACCGCGACGACACCGAGGTCGACGCCCGTCTTCTCGCGCTCCGTCGACTGCCGGTCGATGTCGGACAGCCGGCGCACCTGCTCGCGGTACGCCTCGAGCGCGTCGCGGCGCTGCGGGGCGCACACCTCGGCGGCGAGCGGGGCGTCCGGCGCGACGACGAAGAACGTCGCGCCGAACAGCGTGTCGGGACGCGTGGTGAACACAGTGACCCGGCGCTCCGACCCGTCCGCCAGGCGTACGCGGAACTCGACGTGCGCGCCCTGCGAGCGGCCGATCCAGTTGCGCTGCATGAGCAGCACGCGCTCCGGCCAGCTGCCGCGCAACTGCTCCATGTCGTCGAGCAGGCGCTGGGCGTACTCGGTGACGCGGAAGAACCACTGCGTCAGCTCGCGCTTCGTGACCTGCGCGCCGCAGCGCTCGCAGGCGCCCTGCACGACCTGCTCGTTGGCCAGCACCGTCTGGTCCTTCGGGCACCAGTTGACGGCACTGCTCTTGCGGTACGCGAGACCCCGCTCACGGAAGCGCAGGAACAGCCACTGCGTCCACCGGTAGTACTCGGGGTCCGAGGTGTGCAGCCGCCGCGACCAGTCGAAGCTGATGGCGTACCGGCGGAAGCTCGCGGCCTGGGTCTCGATGTTCGCGTACGTGTAGGTCGCGGGGTGCTCGTCGCGCTTGATGGCGGCGTTCTCCGCGGGCAGGCCGAACGAGTCCCAACCTATCGGGTGCATCACGTCGAAGCCGCGGTGCATCCAGTAGCGGGCCAGGACGTCGCACAGGCCGTACGCCTCCGCGTGGCCCATGTGCAGGTCGCCGCTCGGGTACGGGAACATGTCGAGCACGTACTTCTTCGGCGCGCCCTCGCGCCGCCCGGCGCGGTAGAGGTCAAGACGGTCCCAGACCGGCAGCCACCGGTCCTGCACGGCCGACCAGTCGTATCCCCGGTCGTCCAGCGGTCCGCGGTCCCCTGCTGGCGGGGCGCTCGCGGTCTGGGTCACGGTCAGCCTCCGTCCATGCGTTCGCGCTCGTCCTGATCAGCGGCGATCGTAGACAGCCGAGGCCTGCCGCCGCGTTGTCCACAGGTGCGGTGGGGAACCACGAACCGGCGCGCTCCTCGCAGAGCCGCGGTCCCCGGACGGTGGCCCGGTGCACGAGGATGTCGCCAGGACCTGATCCCCCGGCGGGACCGCGGCCGCACCGCCCCATCCCGACGCGTCTCCGAGGAGCACCGGTGACCCTCTGCCCGAACTGCGGCGCGCAGGTGCACGGCAGTCGCTTCTGCACGTCGTGCGGCGCGCCCGTCGACGCGACCGCGCAGGCGGCCGCAGACGACGGTCCGACCACAGCGCTACCGCAGGGCAGCACCGCGGCCGCAGCCCCTACGACGGCAGCCCCTACGACGGCGCTGGGGCCGGACGACGCCGATCCTCTCCCCACCGAGGGCGTGGCGCGCGAGGAGTGGGTGACGTCGGTCGACCCCGCCGCAGCGCCGCCCGAGCGGCGCAACACGGCGCTGCCGGCGCTGCTCGCGGTGCTCGCGCTGCTGCTGGGGGCCGGCGCGGTCGTGCTCTACCTGCAGAAGCAGGACAGGGTCGACCCGGTGGCCACGCCGCCGCCCGCCGTCGTCGCGCCCACGTCCGTGTCGCCGAGCCCGACGCTGACGACCGCGTCCCCGTCCGCCAGTCCGTCGCCGGCGAGCACGACGGTCGTGCCCGGGACCTCCGGCTCACCCGCGCCCACGGTCACGTCGACTCCGCTGCCCGGCACGACGACCACGACCACGGCTCCCGGCTCCGTGAGTCCGTCGCCCACCGCCACGACGTCGGTGCCCAGCACCCCGTTCCACGTCGTGGTGGTGGCCAGCAAGACCCAGGCCGAGGGCGGCCGGGCAGCGGTCGAGCCGCTGCTGCCCCAGATCCGCTCCGCCGGGTCCTCGGCGCTGGTCCTCAACTCCGCGGACCACCCGTCGCTGCGCTGCTGCTTCTGGGTGGCCGCGGCGGGCCCCTTCTCCTCCGCGGCCGAGGCGGCGGCGGCCGTGCCGCGGGTGCGGGCGGCGTCGCCGGCGTTCAGCAGGGCGTATGCCCGGTGCGTGGGGACGCCGCAGGACTGCGGCTGACCATCCTCACCGGCCCGACCGGGGCGCGGAGCCCCGGTCAGGCCTGAGCGTCTCAGCCGATGGGCAGGACGCGGCGGGCGAGCCCGCGGGCGGCAGCGCCCGGCCGGTACGTCTGCACGAGGTAGGCGTTCAGCACGATGTTGGCACCGGACAGCAGCGGCACGGCGTACTGAGCCATGCGGTTGCGCTTCTGCCACGTCGCGAGCTCCGTCGGCGTGTCCGCCTCGGGCGTGTTGGCGTCCTCGACGTGCAGCTGCCCGCTCTGCTGCGCCTGCTCGGCGAGCTGGCCCACCTTTTGACCGCTGTACGCGGCGTACGCGGTCGCCCCGGCGCCGACCACGGCGACGGCGGCCTTGATCCCGCCCGCCCGGCCCCAGCCGTGCTGCAGCGCGAGGCGGCTCTTGCTCTCCTGCGTGAGCCGGGCACCGGCGAGCAGCACGGCCGCGATGCCGCCCCACTGCGCCGGGGCGAAGCGCTGCCACGCAGACCCCGCCACCCGGATCTTGTCGAGGTCGTCGCGCAGCTCGTGACCCGACTTGTTGACGCCCGCCGCGCCCATCACGGATCCGCCGAACCACAGAGCGGCGCCGAGGTCGTGCACTGCCTGTGCGAGGACGTTGCTGTCGTCGGTCTTCATGTGGAGCTCCTCCATGTGCGTCTGGGTCACGTTCGCGCTCGCGTACCCAGCCGCACCGGGGTGACGCGCCCGCGCTGGGCTACGGCGGCACTAGCCGCCCACTACTCGTCCGGCTGTTGCTCCCGCGCCTGTGACGCGTCGCGTGCTGGGACAGGGCGCGGCGTCGCTACCGCTGCCGGGGCTCACGGGCTCACGGGCTCACGGGGCTCAGGCGCTCACGGGCTCACGGGCGGCACGCGGATGCACGCCCACCACGCCACCCCCTGGGCCAGAAGCGGCAGCACCAGCCCGCCGGACACCGTCCTGCTCTGCGACGCAAGCCACCGCGACCTCCACGAAGGCCACAAGACCATCCGGCTCAAGGACGGCCGCGTCCTCGGACCCGACGGCTGGGTCACCGACCGATGACGCGTGCGGGCGTGCCTACGCATCCACGCGGCACGGGGCGCCGCGCATCGCCGCGGACACGGGCGCCGGGAGCCGCGCGCGCAGGCACGTCGTGCCGGCGCGTGCGTCAGCCACTCGGCGGGTCGTCGCCGCGACCGAAGCCTCCGGCCTGGGCTGCAGCGATCGCGAAGCCGACCAGCAGGCCGCTCACCGCGCCGCGCAGGACCAGGCCTGCACCCAAGCGCTGGAGGAGGAGCGCGGAAGCCACGCTGAGGACGAGGAAGATCGCCGCCAGGACGAGACCCGCGCGTCGAGGCACGTAGCGACGGTAGCGAGCGGCACAGCGCGGCGCGCGGCCGCCACCATCAGGCCGGGACGCGGTGAGGGCGCCGGCCGCGGCTGCGGACCAGCGCCCTCGTCGGGGTGGAGCTGAGGGGACTCGAACCCCTGACCCCCACACTGCCAGGGCGGCAGGTGGTCGTTCCAGCCGATCCGAAGCAGTCCGCGGACGCTCGGCGGCGGCAAGCACCTCGACCAGCGAACGGACCCGGATGGCGTTGTACGCCCGTGATGGCCACCACCGTGGCACCACTCCCCTGGCCCCGCCCGGCCTCGTGCGGCCCGGAGCCAGCCCTCGCAGCAGCACGAGGTCTTCCTGCGAGCACGCTGTGCTGGCCTCCCGGCCAACTGGCCGGACTCGATGACGCCACAGGCGCTGCACGCTCTGACCAAGGGCTTGACTGAGCAGGGGCTACGCCGGGCCGGGTACCTCGTGCTCACCCCCGAGCAGCCCATCGACCACCTGGT
>JALYNK010000069.1 GCA_030773235.1 Actinomycetota bacterium
CCGGATCGTCGTGCCGCCGGGGCTGCCGCGCGAGTGGCTCGGCGCGAGCGACGCCGACGTCGTCGCCGACACCGGGCAGGCCGCGGTCGCGCTGGACCGGCTGCACGGCGTCGTGACCGCGGCTCGGGTCGCCGTCGCCGAGACCGGCACGGTGGTGCTGGACGCCGCCCCCGACCAGGGCCGGCGGGCGCTGTCCCTCGTGCCCGACCTGCACGTGTGCGTGGTGCGCGCCGAGCAGGTCGTCGGCACGGTGCCGGAGGCGCTGCCGCGGCTCGACCCGACGCGGCCGCTGACCTGGATCAGCGGCCCGAGCGCGACGAGCGACATCGAGCTCGTCCGCGTCGAGGGCGTGCACGGACCGCGGACCCTCGAGGTCGTGCTCGTCACCTGAACCGGACGCCGGACGCACGACGGCGCCCCCGCCCAGAGGGCGGGGGCGCCGCGGTGTGCGGGACGGACTAGGCCACGGACTCCACGCCCTCGGCCTGGATGGGCTCCTCGGTCAGCGACTTGGCGCCGCCCGCGGCGTCGGCCGGCTGGAGGATGTAGCTCTTGAAGCTCGGGCTCTTCTTGACGCCCTTGGTGTAGTCCAGCGGAACGACGAGCCCGTTGGCGTCGATGCCCGACAGCTGGTTCTTGGCGTCGACCATCGCCTGCCGGGTCGGGGTGCCCCCGGTGGCCGCGCACGCCTTCTCGATGATCTGGCGCATCAGCTCGGCGGACGCCGTCCCGAAGATGACGCCGGTGGTGGGGTCGGCGACGTTGTACTTGCTCCGGTACGACGCGAGCAGGTCCTGGTGCTTGTCGAACGCCGGCACCGGCGACGCGAAGATGAGGTTCTTCTTCAGACTGCCGCCGGCCGCCTGCTTGACCAGGCCGGGCGCGAACACCGGGTTGTTGCCGATCAGCGGGACGTCGAGCCCCTGCGAGCTGGCGACCGACGCCGCCGAGCTCAGCTGCGTCGGCGCCACGGTGAGCAGGATCGCCTTCACGCCGGCCGACTTGAACTGCGTGATCTGCGGCGACATGTCGGTGTCGGTCGACTTGATCTTGGCCTCGATGACCTCCATGCCGTGCTCGGCGGCGAAGTGCTTCGCGCCGGCGAGGCCGTTGGCGCCGTACTCGCCCTCGAAGTAGATGTGGCCGAGCTTGGCGCCCTCGCTGATCTTGCCCTCCTTGAGGGCGTAGTCGAGGACGTTGACCATCTCGACGTCGTACGTCGCGCCCACCACCGCGTTGCCGGGGATGTTGGTGAGGTTGCGCGCCCACGCGGACGGCAGGTTGACCATCTTGTCGCTCTCGTACGACTTCTCGAGCGCCGTGTTGATCGGCGACCCGATGGTCTGCTGGACGGCGAGGATCTCGTCCTTCATGCCCGCGTACTGCTGCACGCCCTGCTGCGGGTTGTAGTTCGTGTCCTTGACGTTCAGCTTGACGGTGTACTTGCCGCCGCAGACCTTCGCGCCGGCGTTCTGCTTCTCCCAGAACAGCGTCTGCGCGTTGGTGATGTCGGTGCCCAGGGCCGCGAAGACCGCCGTGAGGTCGGTGAGCACGCCGAGCGTGATCTCGTTGCCCTTGATGCCCTGGCTCGCCCCACCGCCACTCCCACTGCCGGTCTGGGCCTTGGTGCTGCAGCCCGACGCCGCGGCGACGAGGGCGGCCGCGAGCAGGACGCCCGTGCGCCTGCGTCGATTCATGAGGTGCTCCCTTGTGCAGGTGGGGTGGTGGGGACAGGTGAGTCGCTGCCGGCCGCGGTGCGCCGACGGCGCCCACCTCCGGTGAGGCGGCGGCCCAGGCCGACGAGCCCGGCGGGCTCGAACAGCACGATCAGGACGATCGCGAGGCCGAAGAGCAGGCGCGCGCCCTGGGCCGCGGTGATCCCGCCCTGCCCGGGTTCGGAGAGCAGCGGCAGGACGTCGGCGTAGCGCTGGAAGACCACCGGCAGCGCGCTCACGAACGCGGCGCCGATGACCGAGCCCCAGACGCTGCCGAGCCCGCCGAGCACGACCATGGCGAGGTAGAGCACCGACAGGTCGAGAGCGAACGACTCGGGCGCGATGCTGCCGATCGACAGCGCCGTGAGCACGCCGGCGAGCCCGGCGTACACCGACGACACGGCGAACGCCTTGGCCTTGTACACCTGCACGTCGACGCCCATGACGGCCGCGGCGACCTCGCTGTCGCGCAGCGTCTGCAGCGCCCGGCCGGCGCGGCTGCGCAGCAGGTTGTGGGCGAACCACAGCGCACCGGCGGCCAGGAACAGGCCGAGGTACCACAGCCGCTCCGGCTCCCGGAAGGGGATGCCGAGCACGGCGAGGGGCGGGTCCTCGTCGGCGAAGGAGAAGCCGAACAGCGTGAAGGTCGGCGCCGGCCGGCCGTTGAAGCCGCCGGTGATGTACGGCACGACGTTGAGCACGTGCTGGCCGATGAACACCAGGCTGATCGACGCGACGCCGAGGTAGATGCCGCGCAGCCGCGCCGCGATCGGGCTGAACAGCAGCCCGGCGACCCCCGCGAGCACCATCCCCAGCACCATGCCGACCACCGGCGGCAGCCCGAGGCCGCCGACCTCGGTGGCGGTGCCGCCCGGCTCACCCGACACGAAGCAGTACGTCGTCGCACCGACCGCGAGGAAAAACGCGTGCGCCAGCGACAGCTGGCCGGTGTTGCCGACCAGCAGGTTGAGCCCGAGCGCGCCGACGACGGCCGCGAACACGCCGAACCCCGTCCGCAGCCAGAACGGGTCGAGGAAGAACGGCGCGATGAGCAGCAGGACCGCGGCGACCACGAGCAGCACGCCGCTGACCAGACGGCCGCCGCCGCGGGCAGGAGCGGGGACCTCGTCGCCGAGGGTCGCCTGCGCCGGGGCGGCGCGCGTTCCGGTCGCCCCGGTCGTCGTGTCGGTGGTGGCCTCAGACACGGGTCAGCTCCTTGGTGCCGAACAGCCCGCTCGGTCGGACGAGCAGCACGAGGATCATGACGACGTAGGGCACGACCTCGCCGAACCCGCGCCCGAGGAACAGCAGCTGCTCCTGGTAGCCCGCGGCCAGCGACTCGGCGACGCCGATGACGAGGCCGCCGACGAGCGCGCCGCCGGTGGAGTCCAGCCCGCCGAGGATGGCCGCGGGGAAGGCCCGCAGCGCGACGGCCTGGATGCCCGGCTGCACCCCGGGAGTGGGTGCACCGACCAGGAACAGCCCCGCGATGGCGACCAGCGAGGCGGCGACCACCCAGGCCAGGGCCGAGACGCGGCCGAGCTTGATGCCCATGAGGGCGGCCGTCTCGCCGTCCTCCGCGCTCGCCCGCATCGCGACGCCCCAGTCGGAGAACTTGAAGGCGGCGAAGAACAGCGCGATGAGCACGGTCGCGACCGCCATGGCGATGAGGCGGTTGGTGCTGATGCCGATGCCGCCGATGGACACCGTTCCGCCGCCCCACGGGTGGGGGACGTTGAGGATGTCGGAGCCGATCCGGCGGATGAGCTCGGTGACGAGCAGGATGTCGACGCCGATCGTGAGGATCGCCAGGCTGATCACCGCGGCGCCGCGCAGCCGGTTGATGAGCAGCCGCTCGACGAGCAGCCCCGCCAGCGCGGTGACAGCCACGCCGATGACCACCGCGACGGCGAAGGGGAACCGTTCCGAGGCGCGCGCGATGGTGTACGCGCCCAGCAGCAGCAGCGAGCCGTGCATGAAGCTCACCACCTCGCTCGCCTTGAAGATGACGGCGAAGCCCAGCGCGATGAGCACGTAGATGGCGCCGAGCGACAGGCCGTTCAGCAGCAGGGTGAGGAAGGTGGTCATCGGCTCTCCTCGCCGGGTCGCTGGGCACCGGGGCCACGCTCGGCACCGGGGTGGTCGCCGGTCGGGCTCCCCGCGGGGTCGTCGTCGTGGGAGCCGCTGTGGGCGTCCGCGGCAGAGCCGCTGTGCGCGTCACCGGCCGGGCCGGTCTCCTCGCCGGAGCCCAGGTAGGCCCGGATCACCTCCGGATCGCGCTGGATCTCCTCCGGCGTCCCGTCGGCGATGCGACGGCCGAAGTCGAGGACGGTCACGCGGTCCGAGATCCCCATGACCATGCCCATGTCGTGCTCGACGAGGACGATGCTGATCCCAAGCGCCTGGCGGATCTCCAGGATCGCCGCCGCCATGCGGCGCGTCTCCTGGTTGTTCATGCCGGCGACCGGCTCGTCGAGCAGCAGCAGCCGGGGCTCCGTGCACAACGCGCGGGCGACCTCCACCCGCTTCTGGTCGCCGTACGACAGGACGCCGACGGGGACGTCGAGCTTGTCGCCCAGGTCGAGGAACCGGGCGATCTCGCGCGCCCGCTCGCCGTGCACCCGGCCCTCGCGGGTCGCCTTGGGCAGGCGCAGGCCGGCGGCGAGGAAGCCCGCCTTGGTGAGGTGGTGCCGGCCGAGCATGAGGTTCTCGATGACGGTCTGGCCGCCGGACAGCGCGATGTTCTGGAAGGCGCGGGCGACGCCGAGGTCAGCGATCTTGTGCGGCCGGAGCCGGGTGAGCAGCGCGTCCCCGAAGCGCACCTCGCCCTCGGTCGCCTGGTAGACGCCCGAGAGGACGTTGAACATCGTCGACTTGCCCGCGCCGTTCGGGCCGATGACCGCGTGGATCGACCCGGGCTCCACGGTGAAGGACACCTGCGACAGCGCGGCCAGCGCACCGAAGCGGACCGTGACGTCGTGGACCTCGAGCGGCGGGATGCCCTCCCCGGCCGCTGGGCCGTCCGGGTGGTCGGGTGCGCTGGCGACGGAGACGCTCACGCCGACCACCTCGACAGGGTCTTGTGGCTCCCGGCGACCTCCTGCACGACGAGCTCCTCGTCGCCGGCGCCGTGCCCGAGGTAGAGGCGCTGCACGGCGTCGGTGGCCGCGAGCTCCCGGGCGGGGCCGCTCAGCGACACCTTGCCGACGTCGAGCACGTACGCGAGGTCGGCCACGCCGAGCGCCATCGTGGCGTTCTGCTCGACGAGCAGGACGGACGTGCCCTGGCGGTTGATCTCGCGGACGATCTCGCCGATCTGTCCGATGATGCGGGGAGCGAGGCCCAGCGACGGCTCGTCGAGGAGCAGCACCCTGGGCGCGGTCATCAGCGCGCGGCCGATCGCGAGCATCTGCTGCTCGCCGCCGGACAGCAGGCCGGCGCGGCCGCTGCGACGGTCCGCGAGCACCGGGAACAGGTCGTACACGCGCCGCTGCGCCTCGGCCTTCGCGGCGCGGTCGCGGCTGGCGAGCCCGCCCGCGCGGAGGTTCTCCTCCACCGTGAGCCGGCTGAAGATGCGCCGGCCCTCCGGCACCTGCACCAGGCCCATGCCGACCACCGCGGCCGGGTCCTTGCCGCGGAGGTCGACGCCGTCGAGCGTGAGCGTCCCGGCCTCGATGCGGCCCTTCTGCAGCTTCAGCACGCTCGACACCGCGCGCAGCAGGGTCGTCTTGCCCGCCCCGTTGCTGCCGAGGACCGCGACCACCGCACCGTCCGGGACCGTCAGGCTCACGCCGCGCAGCGCCTGGACAGCGCCGCCGTAGGTCACCTCAAGGTTCGCGACCTCGAGCACACCGCCCCCTCGTCCCGTCCGCGCCGGATCTCGGCCGCCGATGGAACCACGGACGGTGAGCCGGATCACGGAGGCGGGATAACAGTCGTGCAGCGTTCTCGTCGTGTCGCCGGGACAGGGGTGCCCGTCCTGGGTAGGCCCGCCGGTCGCGCCGCCGACGGATCCGGAGCTCCCGGACGCCGGAGCGCCCCCTCGCCCCTGAGCACGGAGGTCCCCGTGAGCGCACCCGACCAGCACGACGCCCGCGACGAGAGCGGCGACCCGCGGACGGACCCGGCCGCGATCGGAGAGCTCCGCGCCGAGCAGCCGGACGGGGACGGAGGCGCCGTCGCCGGGTCCGCAGGGGCGCCGGTGGACCCGGCCGCGGGGCAGCCGGGCGCCTGACCCGCGGAGGCGCGGCGCCCCGCCCGGTCCCCGGCGCTGGTCCGCGTTGCCGGGCCGGAGCAGAGGGGTAGCCCCGGCGCATGGGATTCCAGGTGACCGAGGTGCAGAAGGCTCTCAAGGGCTTCGACTACCCGGGCGGGTCCGACGACCTCGCCCGGCACGCGGAGAGCAACGGTGCCGCGCCCGAGCTGGTGGAGGCCCTGCGCGGGCTGGAGAAGCCCGACGGCTTCGACGGGCCCAACAGCGTCATGCACGAGCTGTCGGCACAGGCCGACGCGCTCGGCGGTCCGACCCCGGGCGGGCGCACGGAGCGCAAGACCAAGGACATCGAGGGGCCCGCGTTCCAGGTCACCGAGGTGCAGAAGGCGCTCAAGGGCGCCAAGTACCCGATGGACGGCGCGGCGATGGCGGAGCTGGCCGAGTCCAACGGCGCCGGTGCCGAGCTCGTCGAGGCGCTGCGCGGGCTGCGCGAGGTCGAGGGGCCGAACGGCGTCATGAAGGAGCTCAAGAGCTCTCTCGGCGGCCCGACCGGCGGCGACGGCGGCAGCTGACCACGGCAGCTGAGCGCAGGAGCGCTCCGTGGAGGTGTCGCAGACGCCGCTGCCCGGCGTCGGCGGGCGGTACGACTTCGTCACCGCCGCCGGGCGTCGGCTGGGGCTGGCCGTCGGCGAGCACGGCCCGCTCGCGCTCGTCACCAGCGAGGCGGGACGGGACGGCAGTTCATCGCCGTCGGCGCGCAGCTCGGCGTCGTGCTGCTGCTGCTCCCGCTAGGCCGCGTGTACGCCGCCGACGAGCTCCTCGCCGCCGTCCGCTCGTCGGCCGTGGCCGGCCTGGTCGACCTCGTGCTCAACGCGCTGCCCGGCGCCGCGCTCGCGCTGGCCCTCGGCTGGGGACCGGTCGCCGTCGTCGCCCTCGCCGGGGTGACGTGGGTGTCGTCGTCCGGGATCGTCGCGAAGCTGCTCGCCGACCTCGGGCAGCTCGGCAACCGGGAGACCCCCGTCGTGCTCGCCGTCCTCGTCGTCGAGCACCTGGCGATGGCCGGCTACCTGCCCGTGCTCACCGCGCTGCTGTCGGGGGTCGGCGTGCTGGCGGCGACGGGCAGCGTCGCGGTCGCCCTGCTCGCCGTCGCCGCCGTGCTCGCGGTCGCGGTCGCGCTGCGCCTGCCCGGCCTGCTGGTCCTGGCGCCCGACGACGAGGTGCTGCTG
>JALYNK010000070.1 GCA_030773235.1 Actinomycetota bacterium
GCTCGCCGGCCGACACCGACGGCACTCTGTGCCGGTGCCCGGGCGGTCCTGCCCGGCGCACCGGCATGGCGCCGGCTCGGCCCCCGGCGGACGACCGCCGGGGCTCCGCGACTAGCGTTGCTCCGATCGTGCTCTCCCGGGAGGTTCCATGACCACCGCCACGCCGTCGCGCCCGGCGCCCGAGGTCGAGGCCCGCCCCGCCCCCGACGTTCCCCAGGGCGCGCTGGAGACCGCGGCCGCCGAGGCCGTGCTCGGCGCCAACCCCTTCGTCGGGCTCAACCCGCGGCAGGTCGTGGAAGCCGCCGCCCGGCTGCTCACCCGGCTCGGCCTGCGCCCGCGCATCGTCGCCAAGCACGCGGCGCACCTCGCCGCGGAGCTCGCCAGGGTCGTCGTGGGGCGCTCCTCGGTCGCGCCCGCCAAGGGCGACAAGCGCTGGAGCGACCCGGCGTGGCAGGAGAACCCGGCGTACCGGCGGGTGCAGCAGATCTACCTGGCCGTCGTGCAGGAGATCGACAAGGCGATCGACGACGCCGGGCTCGACATCAAGAGCGACATGCGCGGGCGCTTCGCGATCGGGATCCTGACCGAGGCCCTGGCGCCGACCAACACGCTGCTCAACCCGACCGCGCTCAAGCGGGCGTTCGACACCGGCGGCGGCTCGCTGGTGCGGGGTGCCAAGCACCTGGTGCGCGACCTGCGCACCAACGGCGGCATGCCGAGCACGGTCGACCGGCGGCCGTTCCAGGTGGGCGAGACCGTCGCCCGGACGCCGGGTCAGGTGGTGTTCCGCAACGAGGTGCTGGAGCTCATGCAGTACCAGCCGAGCACCGAGCGGGTGCGCGAGGTGCCGTTGGTCTACCTGCCGCCGCAGATCAACAAGTTCTACATCCTCGACCTCGCGCCCGGCCGGTCGCTCATCGAGTACACGGTCGGCCAGGGGGTCCAGTTCTTCACCGTCAGTTGGCGGAACCCCACAAAGGAGCACGCCGACTGGGACCTCGACACCTACGCGGGCGCCGTGCTCGAGGCGCTCGACGTCGTCGAGGAGATCACCGGCTCACCCAAGGCGAACCTCCTCGGCATGTGCGCGGGCGGCATGACCGCCGCGGCGATGCTCGGGCACCTCGAGGCGATCGGACGGATCGACCGGATCGGCTGCGTCACGCTGCTCGTCAACATGCTCGACACCTCGGCCCCGTCGCAGATCGGCGCTCTGGCGTCCCGCCGCTCGATCCAGGCGGCGATCAACAAGGCGCGCAAGCAGGGCGTGCACTCCGGCCGCGACATGTCGCGCCTGTTCGCGTGGCTGCGCCCGAACGACCTGGTCTGGAACTACGCCGTCAACGACTGGCTGCTCGGCAAGGAGCCGCCGGCGTTCGACGTGCTGGCGTGGAACGCCGACTCCACCGACCTGCCGGCCGGCCTCTACGCGCAGTACCTCGAGATGTACGAGGGCAACCTGCTGCGCGAGCCGGGCGGCATGAGCATCCTCGGGACGCCGATCGACCTGTCCAAGATCGACCTGGACACGTACTGCATGGCGGGGAGCACCGACCACATCGTCACGTGGCGGGCGGCGTACCAGACAACGCAGGTGCTCGGCGGCAAGGTCGAGTTCGTCCTGTCCAACGCCGGCCACATCCAGGCGATGGTCAACCCCGTGGGCGGCAAGAAGGCCTCGTACCGCGTGGGGCTCGAGACCGGCCCCGACCCGGACGCCTGGTTGGCTGCGTCGCAGGAGCACAGGGGCTCGTGGTGGGAGCACTGGATCGCCTGGCTCACCGAGCGCAGCGGGGACGAGCGGCCGGCGCCGCAGCACCTGGGCAGCGCCGCGCACCCGCCCCTGGAGCCTGCGCCCGGGTCGTACGTCCGCGCCTCGTCGCGCTGACGCCGGGCACCGGACGGGTCGGGACTGGTCCGTCCGGGGGGCTGCAGGAGGTGCCGACGGGGCATGGCGTCGCGGCGAGAGCCCCGGCAGGCTGGTCCGCGACGCGCCACCCGGGCGCACCCGGAGGTCCCCGTGCTGCAGGTCGTCCTCCTCGTGGCCCTGGCCTGGACGGTCCTGTCGATCGCCACGCTCGCCGGGCTGTCCCTGCTCGTGGGTGGAGGCGTGCCGCGGCAGACCGGTGAGCTCGAGCTCGTCGCGGCGGACGGGGCTCCCGCCCCCGTCTGAGCCCCGCGGCTGCCCGTCGGGCAGCGAGCCGTGCCGGCGCTGACCCACCGGTCCCGCGGACCCGGTCGCGGCTTCGCACCTGCTGCACGGGGCGTGCCCCGGCCCCCGGTCAGCCGGTGCGCACCTCGCCGCTGTAGACGACGAACCGCTTCTCGCGCAGGAACCCCACGAGCGTCAGCCCGAACCGCTGCGCGAGCTGCACGGCGAGGCTGCTCGGCGCGGACACCCCGGCCAAGCACCCCACGCCCGCGACGACGGCCTTCTGCACGAGCTCGTAGCTCGTCCGTCCGGACACGACCACCGTGGCGCCGGACAGCGGCAGGCGGCCGTCCATCAGCGCCCAGCCGACAACCTTGTCGAACGCGTTGTGCCGGCCCACGTCCTCCCGGGCGCACAGCAGCGCGCCGTCGGCGTCGAACAGGCCGCTGGCGTGCAGGCCGCCGGTGGTCTCGAACAGCGCCTGCGCCTTCCGGAGCCGCCCGGGCAGCGCGAGCAGCCGGTCGGCGTCGACGGTGGTGGGCTCGACGGGCTGCACGCCGCGGGCGGCCAGCGCGTCGAGGCTCTCCAGCCCGCAGACCCCGCACGCGCTCGTCACCGTGAACCGCCGGGCCAGTGCGGCGGCCGCGACGGTCGGCGCCTGAGCGAGCTGGACGGTGACCGTGTTGTCGCGCGCCGCGCGCGGCACCTGCATGCAGTGCCGCAGCGTGACGATGTCCTCGCGGCGGCGGACGAGCCCCTCGCTGTGCAGGAACCCGGCGGCGAGCTCGAGGTCCGCCCCCGGCGTCCGCATGGTCACGGCCAGTGGGAACGCCCCGCCGGGCGCCTCGACCCGGATCTCGAGCGGCTCCTCGACGGCGACCGCGTCCTCGCGCGCGCGCACCGCGCCGTCCTGCACCACGCGCACCCGTACGCGCGCGCTGCTGCGCCCCACGCCCACCTCCGCCGGGGCGACCCCGCCGACCGCCATCGGCCGTCCCGGTCACCGCCCTCGACCCTAGGTCGGGCGGCCGCCGGCCGCCCCGCGCGCCCCGGCTGGCCCGAACGGGCCACCTCAGGCCGGGCGCGCGGCCGGTCGAGGAAGGGGTCGTCCGCCGCCCGAACAGCGCAGAGGAGTCCCCGTGCCGCTCGTGCTCTCCCTGGCCGTCGTGGCCCTCGTCGTGATCGTCTGGGCACGGGTGTGCGTCTGGCTGGGGCAGTACCAGGCCCAGGACGTCGACGGCCGGAGCGGCGGCGGTGCTGGCGCCGCCCACCCGCCGGCCGCCCGGTCGTGGCTGCGGGCGCCGCGCGCGCCCCGCCTCCCGCTGCTGCCGGAGGGGCACCGCCCGCCGCCCGGTCTCGGACCGCTCAGCCCGAGCGAGCGCTTCCTCACCCAGGAGTACAGCCGGGGCCTGCGGGACCTGCAGATGTACCTCGTCGACCAGCAGGCCGCGCAGGACGGTCGCTAGCCGAGCAGGTCCTCCACCGGCTCGTTGGACACCACCGCGAGCCGCTGCGTGGCCCGGGTGAGCGCCACGTAGAGCGTGCGCAGCCCGGCCGCCCGGGTGCGGCCCTCGGCCACCACCCCGTGCGGGTCGACGACGACGCAGCCGTCGAACTCCAGGCCCTTGGCCTGCCAGGGGTCGAGCACCCGCAGCCGGTCGTCCGGGGGCAGCGCTGCCCGCACCCGCTGCACCGCCGACCGGGGCGCGACGACCCCGACGGTGCCGGTGACCTCGGACAGCAGCTCGTGCACGGCGTCGGTGACCGGGCCGGCTCGTACGACCGGAGGCACGCCGGTGGAGCGCACGGCGACCGGCGGCTCGGCGTCCGGGTCGATGCGCGCGAGCACCCGCGCCGCCAGCTCGGCGATCTCGGTGCTGGTCCGGTAGTTGGTCCGGAGCACGGCCTCGCGGACGGGCAGCCGCCCGAGGCAGGCCGAGAGCCCGGCGCGCACCTCGTCGACGTCCGGCCACGCCGACTGCACCCAGTCGCCCACGACCGTCCAGCGGGCGCCACGCCCGCGCCGGCCGAGCATCCGCCACTGCAGCGGCGTGACGTCCTGCGCCTCGTCCACGACCACGTGGGCGTACGTGCGGTAGTCGGCCTCCTCGGCCACGTTCCGGGCGCGCCGGGCGGTGCGGTCGGCGAACGTCGTGACCTCGGCGAAGCGCGCCAGGTCGTCGATCTCGGCGAGGTCCTCGTACGGGTCCTCGTCCGGCTCGGGCTCCGGCGGCGGGCCGAGCAGCTCGGCGAGCTCGTCGAACACCGCGGCGTCGAGGGCCGTGAGCGAGGCGGTCCCGCGCCAGGAGGCCGCGAGCGCAGCGACCTCGTCGGCGTCGAACACCCCGCGCGCGGCCTGGGTGAGCAGCCGCTCGTCGGTGCGCAGGCGCTCCAGCACCTGCGCGGGCAGCAGCACGGGCCACACCCGGTCGAGCCAGCGCAGCAGCGCTGGGTCGGTGCGCAGCCAGCGACCGAAGTCCTCCCGGTCGCCGGGCTCCTCGCGGGCCGCTCCCGGGCGCGAGGTCCACGCCCGCCACGCCGCTTCCGTGACCGCGGTGAGGAAGGCGGCCCGCCCGGCGTTGGCGCTGCGTGCACCGCGCGCGATCGCCGCGCGCCGCCGGGCGAGGTCGCCGCCGGACAGCACGAGGCCGCTGGCCCAGCGGGACAGCTCGAGGTCGGGCACCCGGGCAGCGCCGCCGAGCTCGCGGGCCGCGCGGCGGAGCACCGTCACCATGCGGGCGGAGCCCTTGACCGCGGCGACGACCGGAGGGTCGTCGCCCGCGACCACCCAGCCGCGCGGGAGCGCGGGCACCTGGCCGAGGCTGGCCAGCCGGACGCTCGTCTCCCCGAGCGCCGGGAGCACGGCGCCGATGTAGTCGACGAACACCGGCGACGGCCCGACGACGAGCACGCCGCGACGGGCGTACCAGTCGCGCCGGGCGTACATGAGGTAGGCGACGCGGTGCAGGGCCACGGCCGTCTTGCCGGTGCCCGGCCCGCCGGTGACCAGGAGCGCGCCGTCGTCGGGGGCGCGGACCGCCTCGTCCTGCTCGCGCTGGATGGTCGCGACGATGTCGCGCATCCGCGGGCCGCGCTCCCGGGACACGGCAGCGAGGAAGGCGCCGTCGCCCACGACGCTGCTGCCCTGGAGGTGCTCGGCGGCCTCGGGGTCGAGCAGCTCGTCCTCGAGCCCCCGCACCTGGTCGCCGCTCGTCGTGATCGTGCGCCGGCGTACGACGCCCTGCGGCGACGCGGCCGTGGCCCGGTAGAAGGCGGCGGCGGCGGGCGCTCGCCAGTCGACGACGATCGGATCCTGCTCGGGCGTGCGCAGGCCGATGCGCCCGACGTGGTGGACGGTGCCGTCGCCGAGGTCCAGCCGGCCGAAGACGAGCCCCTCCCCGGCGGCGTCGAGGTCCGACCGCCGGGCGGCGGCGGCGAGCGCCGTGACGTCCCGCTCGTACAGCGCCTGGGGCGTGCCGCCCTGCGCCCGGCCGAGGCTGTCGCGCTCGGCGCGCACCGCTTCGGCGCGCAGCTGTTCCAGGCGCGCGACGGCGCGGTCGACGTGCTCCTGCTCGCGGGTGACCTCGGCGGCGAGCGCGTCCGTCACCGGCCGGCCGGCTGGTCGAGCACGCCGGGCCGGTCCAGGACGACGGGTCGGTCCAGCACGTCGGGCTGGGTGAGCAGCTCGCGCACCCGGTTGACGTACAGCGCCGCCTGCACGCCGTCGACGATGCGGTGGTCGCCGGTGAAGCACAGCGTGAACTGCCGGGCCGGGACGACGGCGCCGTCGCGGACGACGGGCCGCTCGGTGGTGGCGCCGAGCGCGATGTAGACGTGCGCCCGCGAGAACGGGATCGGCGCCATGAACACCTCCTCGACGCCCAGGGGCGCGATGTTCGACACGAACACCGATCCGAGCGGATGGCCGGGCTGACCCAGCAGCGGTCGTCCCAGCCCGCCGAGCACCAGCGAGCCGACCGCCAGCACGGGCCGCATCAGCGGCGTCGGCAGCGCCGCGGCGATGCGACCGGAGCGGCGGAAGCCGGCGTCGCGCCCCTCGCGCAGCGCGCGTACGCCGTGCCAGACCTCGGTCGCCAGCTCGGCCGGCGTGAGCCGGTCCGCAGCCGGAATCTTCAGCGGCGCGAGGTCGGTGCCGCGGCCGATGTCGACGGCGAACCCCACGCTGATGTCGGGGAACGGCACGAGGTGGCCGCCGAGCACCCGGGAGTTGGCGCTCGGCACCGCGTCGAACGCGCGGGCGGCTGCGGCCCCCACGACGTGCATGACGCTCAGCCCCTGCGCGCCCTGGCCGCGCCGCTCGGCGACGTAGTCAAGCACCGGGTCGGCGTCGATCTCGACGCGGGACATCAGGCGGCCCTCGCGCGGCGCCCGCCAGGTGGCGATGGCGATCTTGCGGCGCACGTCGACCGGATCGGCACCCGCCGCGGCCCGCCAGCGCGCCGCAGCGGCCACGGCCGCGAGCCCGGTAAGCAGCAGCGGACGGGCGAGGGGCACGCCGGGACGCTACTGCCCCCCGCGTGCTGGCAGGGACCACGTCCGCAGGACGACGTCCGCAGGCCGGCCAGGACGGGTGGCACCTCGTCGAGCAGCTCCCGGGCCAGGAACGACAGCCGCCCGGCCCGCGCCGCCAGCCGGTCGCCGGCCGCGGGCGAGCAGCTCGGGTGCGCCGGCGAGCCCGGTCAGCGCGACGGTGTCCAGCAGCACCGCCGGAGCGAGGTCCAGCTCGGCGAAGACCCGCCAGCAGCACCGCGACCGGGCGTCGACGTGGCGCCGACGACGACCACGGTGCCGCGGTCGTGCTCGTCGCCCGCGTCGTCGGGCTCGGGCAGCGCCCAGCGCCGCAGCAGTGCCGCGGGCAGGGCCCGCGCCGCAGCAGTGCCGGCGTGACGACCTGCTCAGCGGGCGGCACGCGACACGTCCGGCTCGGCGGTGACCTCGGCGGAGCTGCGCTCGAGGTGCCGCACGTCGTTGTAGGCGAC
>JALYNK010000071.1 GCA_030773235.1 Actinomycetota bacterium
CGCCCCCGCGGATGCGCACTCGCGGCGCGCGAGGGAGATGGACGTCAGAAGGCGTCGACCGTGCACGTGCCCCGTTCGACGACGGTCTCCTTGCCGTCCCGGAAGGTGGCGGTCGAGTTCACGCGCTCCACCGCCCCGCCGGCGGAGACGAACGTGATGGCGATCCGGAAGGTGCTCCTGTCCTCTGAGCCCCGGATGACGCCGCCGCCGCGGGCCTCGTACACCAGGTCGCCGTCCGTGGCGCGGGCTCCGCGGAGCTTGATGAGCCCGAGGAAGCGCCCGCCGGGCAGCTACTGGGACTGGAAGATGACGTCGCCGCCCTCGATGAACGTGAGCGTCCGGTCGCCGCACCGGAAGGTGGGCGGGTCGGACTCGACGACCGGCAGCCGCTCGACCATCGGCTTGTCCGCCCACGACGGCTTCTCAGCGTGCGCCGGCGCCGCCGTCCCGACGAGGGACGTGACCGCGACCGCCACCCTGCTGATGCTGTGACGAACCTCGACATGGACCACTCCTCACGCTCGGGTGGAGGGCCGCCGAGACTGGCACAGCGCGAGGAGCGCGTCAGGCGAACGGGCGCGTACCGCCGCGGTCGCGGAGGCGGCAGCGCGAGGCCGGCTGACCGGCGAGGAGGCGGGCCGTCTCAGCTGTGAACGCGGCGCAGCTGGTGCTCGTCCTGCTCGTAGACGTCGGCCGCGGGCCCGACGATGAGCGGGTCGGGCGTCCCGACGACGTCGAGGTCCTTGTCGTCGTAGTCGAACTGCGTGAGCAGGTGGCGCATCGCCTCGAGGCGCCCGCGCTTCTTGTCGTTGCTCTTGATGACGGTCCACGGCGCGAAGTCGGTGTCCGTGTGCGCGAACATCTCCTCCTTGGCCTGCGTGTACTCGTCCCACTTGTCGAGCGACGCGAGGTCCATCGGCGAGAGCTTCCACTGCCGCACGGGGTCGAGCTGCCGGATCGCGAAGCGGGTGCGCTGCTCGGCCCGCGAGACCGAGAACCAGAACTTGACGACCGCGACGTCGCTGCGCACCAGCGACCGCTCGAAGGCCGGCGCCTGCTCGAAGAAGTCGAGGTACTCCGCCTCGGTGCAGAAGCCCATGACGCGCTCCACGCCGGCGCGGTTGTACCAGGAGCGGTCGAACAGCGTGATCTCCCCGCCGGCCGGCAGGTGGGCGACGTAGCGCTGGAAGTACCACTGCGTCCGCTCGCGCTCGGTGGGCGCGCTCAGCGCCACGACGGAGGCCCCGCGCGGGTTGAGGTGCTCGGTGAAGCGCTTGATCGTGCCACCCTTGCCCGCAGCGTCGCGCCCCTCGAAGACGATCACCATCTTGGCGCCGGTGGCCTTGACCCAGCGCTGCAGCTTGAGCAGCTCGATCTGCAGCAGTCGCTTGGTGACGTCGTACTCGCGGCGCGACATGCGCGTGTCGTACGGATAGCCCTCGCGCCAGGTGTCGATGCGGGTGCCGTCCGGCTGCAGCAGCACCGGCTCGCGCTCCTCGGTGTAGACGACACGCAGGTCCTTGAGGCGGCGCAGCACGTCGTCATCCGTCATCTCGAGGGCGGTGGCCGGGTCGGGGACCAGGTGCAGTCGCGTCATGTCGTCGTCCTGGGCGTCGGCACGAGGGAGTGCGTGCTCCGGCGGAGCCGCGCCAGTGTCCTCCGGACGGGTGATCGACGGGACGGACGCCGGCGTGCGTTCCCTCACAGTGCGTAGCCGGACGCCTGCGCCGGCAGCCGGTCGAGCCGCTGCAGGACGACGCCCTCGCGAAGCGCCCACGGGCAGATGCGCACCTCCTCGAGCTCGAGCACCTCGAGCGCGGCGGACGCGACGACCGCCCCGCCGAGCAGCTGGCGGGCGCGTCCGGCGGACACCCCGGGCAGCGCGGTGCGCTCCTCGACCGTCAGGCCCGCCACCTGCTCGACGATGCGGTCCAGCCCGCTGCGGCGCAGGCGGCGCGGGACGAGCGGACCGGCGCGGTAGGGCGCGGCCCCGTCGAGCCGGGCCAGCGAGCGGAACGTCTTGGACGTGGCCACCGCGGTGTCGGGCCGGCCACCGGCCAGCAGCTCGTCGCGCACGCCCGCGACCTGCTGCACGGCGTGCTCCCGCAGCCGCCGCACGTCCTCGGGCGAGGGCGGGTCGCCGGGCAGCGCCCGCGTCACCCGGCCCGCGCCGAGCGGGAGCGACAGGGCCACGTCGGGGTCCTCGTGCGCGCCGGCGGCGAGCTCCAACGAGCCGCCCCCGATGTCCAGGTCGAGCAGGCGCCCGGCGCTCCACCCGGTCCAACGGCGCACGGCGAGGAACGTCAGCCGCGCCTCGTCGGCGCCCGCGAGCACCTGCAGCACGATGCCGGTCTCCCGCTGCACGGCGGCCAGCACCTCGGCGGAGTCGACGGCGTCCCGCACGGCCGACGTGGCGAACGCCAGCAGCTCCTCGACCCGCTCGTCGTCGGCCGCGCCCCGCGCGGTACGCACCGCGTCGACCAGCGCCCGTGTGCCGTCAGGACCCAGCGAGCCGTCGTCGCGCAGCAGCTCCGCGAGGCGCAGCTCGGCCTTGTGCGACCGGACCGGCTCCGGGTAACCGCC
The DNA here is from genome assembly GCA_030773235.1 of Actinomycetota bacterium. Lineage (GTDB taxonomy): Bacteria > Actinomycetota > Actinomycetes > Mycobacteriales > SCTD01 > JALYNK01. The sequence goes on from JALYNK010000071.1 coordinate 2,584, forward strand.
GCGCCGCCCGTCCACGACGAGCAGGTGGACGGTGTTGGAACCGACGTCGAGCACTCCCAGCCGCATCCGGACACGCTACGGACTGCGTGGCGCCCCACCCGCTCCGGCCCCGCCGCCGGGCACCGTGCGGGGTGTCGAGGCAGGGTGAGGGCGTGACCCCGTTCGACCTCGTCGTGGTGGGCGCCGGTCCGGCCGGCTCCGCGGCCGCGCTCGCCGCGCTGCAGGCCCGGCCGGGCGCCCGCGTCCTGCTCCTGGACCGCGCGGAGTTCCCGCGCGACAAGAGCTGCGGCGACGGCGTCGCGCCGCACGCGCTCGACGAGCTGGCGCGGCTGGGCGTTCCGGACCTGCTCGCCGACCGAGTTGCGGTGCGCCGGTTGCGGCTGCGCTCACCCGGCGGGACCGAGGTCGCGGCACCGCTGCGTCGACCGGACGTCGTCGTGCCCCGCACGGTCCTCGACGCCCGGCTCGTGGACGCCGCGGTCGCCGCGGGCGCCCGCTTCGTCCAGCACCAGGTGCGCCGGCTCGAGGTGCGCGCCGGCGAGGTGGTGCTCGACGGGCGCCTGCGGGCGCGGACCGTCGTTGGCGCGGACGGCGCGCACGGCGTGGTCCGTCGCCTGCTGGCGCTCCCCCGCCAGCCCGAGCGGCACGCGGCGGTGGCCGTCCGCGGCTACGCGCGGGCGCCCGCGGGCGATCCGGACCAGGTGATCGTCATGGACTCGCGGGGGTGGCCGGCGTACGCGTGGTCCTTCGCCGCCGGCGACGGCACCGCGAACGTCGGGTTCGGGATGCTGCTGCCCCAGCTGCGCGCCGCGGCGGCGGGCGACGGGCGCAGCGGGCGGGAGGCGCTGCACGGCCGGCTGCGCGAGCTCCTCCCGGGGGTGCAGCCGGAGCGGCTGCTCGCCTCGCACCTGCCGCTGTCGACCTGGCGGCCGCGCCAGCCCGCGGGACGCGTGCTGCTCGCCGGCGACGCGGCGTCGCTCGTCAACCCGCTCACCGGAGAAGGCATCTACTACGCGCTGGCGTCGGGCCGGCTGGCAGGCACCGCGGCCGTCACGGCGGACGGGCCCGCAGCGGGCGACCTCGACCCCGGCACGACGTACGCCCGCGCCCTGCACCGGGAGCTGGGCCGGCACCTGCGCCACACCACCGCGCTGGCCCGGCTCACCGCCCGGCCGGGTGTCGTGGACGCCGGAGTGGCCTCCGCGGGTCGGTCGTCCGCGGTCTTCGACGCGCTCGTCGAGCTCGGCCTGGGGCGAGGGCTGGTGACGACACCCCTGGTCGGCGGGCTGGTCGGGGAGGTCGCCCGGCGCGCCGTCCGCGGGCGAGCGCCAGCCGGGTCCCGGTCGCGCTGAGAGGCAGGCGATCGCTCAGCAGGAGTCGGGCTCGCCCTCACCCTGCGCTGGCTCACCCGCGGCGTCGCCGCCCGCCGCAGGCTCGCGGTCGACCTGCTGGCGGTCGGCCTGCTCGCGGTCGGCCGGCTCGCCGTCGGTCGGCTCGCGGTCGGCCTGCACGGCGTCCGCGACCTCCTCCTCGGGCCGGGGCGTGGCCCGCGGGTCGGCCGCCGGGTCGAGCTCGGAGGTCGGGAAGCCGTCGGCGGGCGTGATCACGGCGCTCCGCCCGACAGGCCCCAGCGCGGGCGGTCGAACTCCCCGGTCACGAGCGCGTCGCGCAGCACCTCGCCCTGCCGGTGCACGAGGCGCTCGACCAGCGGAGCCAGCATGCCCTCGACCTTGCCGCCGATCAGGGGGACGCGCACCGTGACGCGGCCGCTCACGCTCCAGCGGCTGCCCGTGCCGGTCGGCTCGACGGTCATGTCCCCGACGACCTGGCCGGGGCTCCCGGGCAGCACGACCTGCCATGTCCCGCGGCGCACCCCGTCGACGGCGGGCCCCCAGGTGTCGGTCTGGGTGACCCGGCCGTCCGCCGGCACGAAGCGCTGCAGCGGCGGCGGAGCGCCGGACGGCAGCTCCCGGGTCGTCACGAGGACGGCGCCGCCGTCCGGCGTCGGCTCGGCGCGGACGACGGCGCTGCCGTCGGACAGGTGGTCGGCGAGCACCGCCGGCCACGAGGGGCTGGACAGCGCCGCCCACGTCGTCTCGACGTCGGTCGGCAGGTCGATCGCGGCGGACAGCGGAGCACTCATCGCGTCTCTCGACGAGCGCGTCCGCCGTACCGCCCGCACACTGTGACTACTGCTGCACCGCCTTCTGCAGGTTCTCGTCGATCGACGCCAGGAACTCCTGCGTGGTCTGGTGCGGCTGGTCCCTGCCGATCAGGAGCGCGAGGTCCTTGGTCATCCTGCCGCTCTCGACCGTCTCGACGCAGACCCGCTCCAGCGTCTGGCCGAACTGCGACACCTCGGGCGTGCCGTCCATGCGCCCGCGGTAGTCGAGCCCCCGCGTCCAGGCGAAGATCGACGCGATCGGGTTGGTCGACGTCGGCTTGCCCTGCTGGTGCTGGCGGAAGTGACGGGTGACCGTGCCGTGCGCGGCCTCCGCCTCCACCGTCTTGCCGTCCGGCGTCATGAGCACGCTGGTCATGAGACCGAGCGAGCCGAAGCCCTGCGCGACGGTGTCGGACTGCACGTCGCCGTCGTAGTTCTTGCAGGACCAGACGTAGCCGCCCTCCCACTTCATGGCGGAGGCGACCATGTCGTCGATGAGCCGGTGCTCGTACGTGATCCCGGCCGCGTCGAAGTCGGCCTTGAACTCGGACTCGAAGACCTCCTGGAACAGGTCCTTGAACCGGCCGTCGTACGCCTTCATGATGGTGTTCTTGGTGCTGAGGTACACCGGGTAGCCGCGGTCCAGTCCGTAGCGCATCGAGGCGCGGGCGAAGTCGCGGATCGAGTCGTCGAGGTTGTACATCGCCATGGCGACACCGGCGCTCGGGAAGTCGTAGACGTTGAGCTCCATGGGCTCGCCGCCGTCCTTCGGCGTGTACGTGAGCGTCAGGCTGCCGGGACCCGGGATCTTCGTGTCGGTGGACCGGTACTGGTCGCCGAACGCGTGACGACCGATGACGATCGGCTTGGTCCACCCCGGCACCAGGCGCGGGATGTTCGAGATGACGATCGGCTCGCGGAAGATGACCCCCCCGAGGATGTTGCGGATCGTGCCGTTCGGCGACTTCCACATCTTCTTGAGGCCGAACTCCTCGACCCGCGCCTCGTCCGGCGTGATGGTCGCGCACTTGACCGCGACGCCGTACTGCTTGGTGGCGTTGGCCGAGTCGATGGTGATCTGGTCGTCGGTCGCGTCGCGCGACTCCATGCCGAGGTCGTAGTACTTCAGGTCGACGTCGAGGTAGGGCAGGATCAGCTGCTCCTTGATGAACGACCAGATGATCCGCGTCATCTCGTCGCCGTCCATCTCGACGATGGGGTTCTGCACCTTGATCTTCGGGCGAGCGCTGGTCATGTGAGCGGCCTCCTAGAGGTTCTGGACGTCGGCCTGCTTGGCCCGGACGGCCTCGGCGGCCTCCTTGAGGCCGGCCAGCTCGGACTCGGTGAGGTCGCTCTCGACGACCCGGCGCACGCCCTCCTTGCCGAGCTCGGCCTCGACGCCGAGGTAGACGCCGGCGATGCCGTACTCCCCGTCGACCCAGGCGCAGACCGGCATGACGGCGCCGGAGTCCTCGATGACCGCCCGGGCCATGCGGGCCGCCGCGGCGCTCGGTGCGTAGTACGCGCTGCCGGTCTTGAGCAGAGCGACGACCTCCGCACCGCCGTTGCGGGTGCGGGTGACGAGCTCCTCGATCTTGTCGGCAGGGAGCGCATCGGACAGCGGCTTCCCGTCGACGGTGCAGCGGCTCGGCACGGGCACCATCGTGTCGCCGTGCGACCCGAGGGTGAGGGTCTGCACCTTGCCGACCTCGACGCCGAGCGTCTCGGCCACGTTGTTGGTGAACCGCGCGGTGTCGAGCATGCCGGCCTGACCCATGACCTGGTTCTTCGGCAGGCCGGTGGCGAGCTGGGCCAGCGCCGTCATCTCGTCCAGCGGGTTCGACACGACGATGATCACGGCGTTGGGGCTGTGCCGGGCGACGTTCTCCGCGACGCCGCGCACGATGCCCGCGTTGACCTCGATGAGGTCCATGCGGCTCATGCCGGGCTTGCGGGGCAGGCCGGCGGTGATGACGACGACGTCGGAGTCGGCGGTCTGCTCGTAGCCGCCGCCCTCCTTGGTGGTGGTGACGCCGACGACCTTCGTCTCGAAGCCCTCGACCGGCCGGGACTGGTTGAGGTCCAGCGCCAGGCCCTCGGGCTTGCCCTCCACGATGTCGGTGAGCACGACCGTCTCGAAGATGTCGTACTCCGCGAGCCGCTGCGCGGTCGTCGACCCGTAGAAACCGGCGCCGACGACGGTCACCTTGCCCTTGCGTGCCATGCAGATCCCCGTCGCGTCAGGAAGCGGTGTCGGCTCACAGTACGAGCACCGGCACGCCGCTCCGGGTCCGGGGTAGGGCGGCCGATCAGCTCGCGCGCGACTGCCTCGGGAGAGCTGTGGACCGGCTGCCCCGGGAGGCGGTGACCGGTCG
>JALYNK010000072.1 GCA_030773235.1 Actinomycetota bacterium
CCCGCCGTGGTCGACGTGGTGGACGGGCCCGTCGAGATCTGTTGTCCGGGAGATGGGCGTCGTCGTGCTCACCGGCGCGTCCTCCCTGTCGATCGCGTCCGCTGTGGTAGCGGTACGAGCCCGGCATTGTTGCTCGCCCCGGACCAGCACAAACGTCCCGGGCGCTGTGACGCACACCCCGTCAGATCGTGGCGAGGCGCTCCAGCACCTGGGTGGGCCGGTTGCTGATGATGGCATCCACGCCGAGACCGGCGACGAAGTCCACATCCCCCGGCTCGTCCACGGTGAACACGTGGACCCGTCGGCGCTGGGCTTGCACGCGCCGGACGAACCCCGGCCGGGCGCGCACCGCGCGCAGCGCGACGCCGACCCCGGCCACCCGTGGAGGGAGCCGGCCGGCGTGGAGCCAGGGCAGCACGAGATCAGTGTTGATCACCGTCGGGATCGTCGGGGCGGCCAGGTGCACCCGGCGCAGCGAGCTCAGGGCGTACGAGACGACGTAGATCCGCGACTCGGCCCGGCTCGGCGGGCGCGCGAGGCCGTACCGGTCGAGCAGCTGCAGCAGCGCCCGCTCCACCTGGCCGCCGTAGCGGGTCGGATGCTTGGTCTCGACGTGCAGCTGCACCGGACTCCCGGCGTCGACGACGAGCTGCAGCAGCCGGTCGAGCGTGAGCACGCGGCCGGCGTCGAGGTCCGGCGCCTCCTGGCCGGTGGCGTCTGCGGGCGCCGCGCCGCGTTTCCAGGACGCGAAGTCCAGCTCGGCCAGGTCGGCGAGCTCGAGCGTGGAGACCAGGCCGCGGCCGTTGCTGGTCCGGTCGACCCGTCGGTCGTGCACACAGACGAGCACGCCGTCGCGGGTCAGCCGGACGTCGCACTCCAGCGCGTCCGCGCCCTCCGCGACCGCCGCCTCGAACGCGGCCAGGGTGTGCTCGGGGTACGTCCCCGACGACCCCCGGTGCGCGACGACCTGCACCTGACGCACGCCCGGATGGTCCCCCTCCTGGACGGGAGTGTGCGCGGGGCGCGCGGGACCGGCGGCGAGCGAGCCGCAGAGCCGCTCCCTAGGCTGCCGAGGTGGGCAGCGCGGACGGGATCACCGGCCCCCGGCCGGGCGGTGGCGCTCCCGTCCCGCTCCCGGGCCGGTAGCGGGTGCTGTCCGCTCTCGGCCGCCTCTGCGTCCGGCGCCGCTGGTACGTCCTGGCGATCTGGACCGTGCTGCTGTCGCTCGGGGTCGCGTTCGGCAGCCAGGTGTTCGCGCGGACCACCGAGAGCCGCGGCCCGACGACGTACGAGGCCTCGCAGGGCTTCGCTGCGCTGGAGGACGCGCAGCCGGGCGGCGGCACGGTCTCGGGGCTCGTCGACGGCGTCGCGGTCGACGACCCGGCGGTGCGCGACGCCGTGCAGCGTTCGGCCGGCGCGCTGCGGGACGTGCCCGGGGTGCTGCGCGTCGACGACCCGTACGCCCCGACCCGGCCGGACCTCCGCGCCCGCGACGGCCGCGCCCTGCTCGTCCCCGTGACCCTGGTCCGCGACCCCGACGACGCGACGGAGACGCGCGTGCTCGAGGCCGTGCGGCGCGAGCTCTCGGCCGTGCCCGGCGCCGAGGTGCGGCTCGGCGGGGGCATCGCGACAGAGCGGACGTTCCAGGAGATCTCGGAGCGCGACCTCGCCCGGGGCGAGACGACGACGCTGCCGCTCGCGCTCGTCGCGCTGCTGTTCGTCTTCGGCGGGCTGGTCGCGGCGCTGCTGCCGGTGGCCGCTGCGCTGGTCACCGCGGCTGTCACGCTCCTGGTACTGCTCGGCGCCACCCGGGTCATCGACGTCGCGCAGGAGACGACGAACATCGTCACCGTTCTGGCTCTGGGGCTCTCGGTCGACTACAGCCTGCTGATGGTCAGCCGCTTCCGGGAGGAGCGGGCCGCCGGGCTCGACGTGCCGACCGCGTGGAGCGCACCAGCGCCGCCGCCGGACGCACGATCACGTACTCCGCGCTGACCGTGGCCGCGTCGCTCGCCGGGCTGTTCGTGTTCGACGACCCGGCGTTCCGGTCGTTCGCGGTGGGCGGGGTCGGGGTCGTGCTGGTCGCGCTGCTCACCGGTCTGACACTCGTCCCCGCGCTGCTCGCGATCGCCGCCGGCCGCGTGGGCCGGGTACGCCGCCCGGCCCGCGACGACGGTTTCTTCTACCGCACGACCCGGCGCGCCCAGCGGCACCCGCTGCTCGTGCTGCTGGCCGTCGCGGGGCTGCTCGTCGCCGCCGCGCTGCCGTTCCTGGACGCGCGGTTCCAAGTCGGCGACGAGCGGCTGCTGCCGGCGTCCGCCGAACCCCGGCAGGTCCAGGACGTGCTGGCGAGCCGGTTCCCCGGCCAGGGCAGCGACCCCGTGCTCGTCGTCGCGCGCGGCACGGCTCCGGACGACCCGCGGCTGGCCGCGTACGCCGCGCAGGTCCGCGCCCGCGGCGACGTCGTCGACGTGAAGGTGCAGCCCGTCGCCGAGCGGACCGCGCTGCTCCAGGTGACTGCACGGGGAGGCTCCGAGGGGGAGGTCGCGGAGCAGGTCGTGCACGCGCTGCGCGCCGACCGCGGCGGGCTGGACACGCTCGTCACGGGGTCCGCCGCGTTCCTCGTCGACTTCAAGGCCGAGATCGTGCGCAAGCTGCCGTACGGGCTGGCGCTGATCGGGGCGGCGACGCTGGTTCTGCTGTTCCTCATGACCGGCTCGCTGCTCGTCCCGGTCAAGGCGCTGGTCATGAACGTGCTGTCGCTCGGGGCCACGTTCGGGGCGCTGGTGTGGGTGTTCCAGGAGGGGCACCTGTCGGGGCTGCTGGGCTTCGAACCGGCGGGCGGCGTGCTGCTGTTCGTCCCGATCATCGTGTTCGTCTTCGGCTTCGGGCTGTCGATGGACTACGAGGTGTTCCTGCTCGCCCGGATCCAGGAGCTGCACGCGGCCGGCTTCGACAACGACACCGCGGTCGCGCTGGGCCTGCAGCGCAGCGGCCGGATCATCACGTCCGCGGCGCTGCTCGTCGTGCTCGTCTTCGCCGGGTTCGGCCTCGGCGAGCTGCTGAGCATCAAGCAGGTCGGGATCGCGCTGGCGCTCGCCGTCGCGGTCGACGCCACGCTGGTGCGCTGCCTGCTCGTCCCCGCCACCATGACGCTGCTCGGGGACCGCAACTGGTGGGCGCCGCGACCGCTGCGCGGGCTGCACGACCGGATCGGGCTGTCGGAGGTCCCGTCCCCGCCGGCGGTCGCACACGCGTCCGGCCCGCAGGGGGTCTGAGGGCCGGGCGACGGCTCACCGGGCCGCTCCAGCGGACCGTGCCCACCAGCAGGGCGGCAACGTGTGCTGGCGTCGCCCTCGACGCTGTGCAGCGGCACACGTTCACTCCACGCCCTGCTCAGCGGATCGTGGGACACGGTGGCGCTGGGTCCGGACCGACTGTCGGTCTGCAGGAGCTCCGCTGACGGCGGGCTCAGATGATCTCGGGCGTACCGCCGTCGTCGCGCTCCAGGGGGAGGCCGGCCTGCGCCCACGCCTTCATCCCGCCGGCGACGTTGCGGACGTCCTGGCCCTGGCCCAGCAGGTACGCGGTGGCCTGCGCCGACCGGCCGCCGGCCCGGCAGACGATCGCGACCGGCTCGTCGCCGGGCAGCTCGTCCAACCGCGCGATCAGCTGGCCGAGCGGGATGTGGACGGCCCCGGGGGCGTGCCCCGCTGCCCACTCGTCGTCCTCGCGCACGTCCAGGAGCACGTCGTCGCCGACCTCGCGCGGGTCGACCTCGGGCACGGAAGGCATCACGACGCCGTCCTGCCCGCGCCGGGGTGCGCCATGCTCGCCCGGTGACCGAGCCCGATCTCGTCGTCCTCGGCGCCGGCGCCAGCGGGCTCGGTGCCGCCCGGGAGGCCCGCCGGCGGGGGAAGCAGGTCGTGCTCGTCGAGGCCGGGCGCCCCGGTGGCGACTGCACGCACTACGGCTGCGTCCCGAGCAAGGCGCTGCTGGAGACCGCGCGGCGGGTGCAGGCCGCGCGCTCCGGCGGTGCGTACGGCTTTCACGCTCCGGTCGCCGTCGACTTCCCGCGCGTCATGCAGCGCGTGCACGACGTCATCGCCGAGATCGAGCAGGACGAGTCGCCGGAGCTGCTGGCCCGGCAGGGCATCGAGCTGGTCCAGGGCTGGGGGACGTTCACCTCGCCGACGACCCTCGATGTCGACGGCGGCACGATCCGCAGCCGGCGGTTCGTGGTCGCGTCCGGGTCGCGCGCCGCGGTGCCGCCCGTGCCCGGGCTGCGCGAGTCGCCGTACCTCGACAACCGGACGGTGTTCGACCTGCGCGAGCTGCCCGAGCACCTGCTCGTGCTGGGCGGCGGGCCGATCGGGATCGAGCTCGCGCAGGCGTTCCGGCGGCTCGGCGCCGACGTGACCGTGGTCGAGGCGCTCCCGACCGTCCTCGCCCGCGAGGAGCCGGAGGCGCAGGCCGCGGTGACCCGGGTGCTGGCGCGCGAGGGCGTGACCGTGCGTACGGGCGTAGCCGTGACGCGGGTGTCGGCCGGGCCGGTGCTGCACCTCGCCGACGGCTCGACCCTGGCCGGGTCGCACCTGCTCGTCGCGGTCGGCCGTACGCCCTCGACCGACGGCTTCGGGCTCGAGCGCACCGGCGTGCGCCTCGACGAGCGCGGGCGGATCGTCACCGACCGCCACCTGCAGGCCGCGGGGACGGTGTGGGCGGCGGGCGACTGCACGTCGGCGCTGCAGTTCACCCACGTCGGGCACGAGCAGGGCCGGATCGCGGCGAAGAACGCCTTCGGCACCCCGCTGCTGCCCGGCAGCCGGCTGCGGTGGAGCGACCGCGCAGTGCCGTGGGTGACGTTCACCGAGCCCGAGGTGGCGCACGTGGGGCTGACCGAGGCGCAGGCGTACGCGAAGCACGGCGCTCGCGTGCTCGTGTCGTACGTCCCCGACAGCGACGGCGACCGGCCGCGCGCGGCCGGTGAGACCGACGGCTTCGTGAAGATCCTCGCGCTGCCGCCCGCGGTCGGCGGCGCTCCGCTGGCCAAGGTCGTCGGGATGACCGTGGTCGGGCCCGCGGCAGGCGAGCAGATCGCGGAGGGCGCCCTCGCTCTGCGGGCGGGGCTCCTGGCGTTCCGCCTCGCGCAGGTCGTCAAGGCGTATCCGACCTGGTCGCTGTCGACCCGGGTGGCGGCGGCGCGCCTGTTCCGGGAGTACGACGGCGTGCGCGCCCGGCGGGCCCGGCCGCCGGGCTGAGCGCGTCGGAGCGGAGGCCCGAGGCGGCGCAGCACGAGTGGCTGACCGAGCGCTACCCCGACCCCCGCGGGGTCGAGGAGCGGATCCGCAGCGGCCGGCGGCTCGGCACCTGGTGGTTGCTGGGCGTCGCGGGGGCCGCCGGAGCAGTCGCCCTGGCGTTCGTCGTCGGCGCGGACCCCGGAGGACCCGTCGACCCACCCGTCGCCCGGACAGCGGTGGGCCCGGCTCTCACGCTGGTCGGGCTGGTCCTCGAGCTGGTCGGGCTGGTCCGCGGCGGCGTGCTGCGGTCGCAGCGCCAGTCGCCCCTGTGGGCCGTTCCCGCGCGGGAGCGCCGGCGGTTGCGCCGGCAGGTCAAGGGGCGCGCTCCCGTGGTGCCCGAGGACCTGCCTGCTCTCCGAGCGCTGGCCGGGCCCGTCCGCGACCAGCGGTGGCTCCTGCCGGTGTGGGGCGGCCTGGGCCTGGTGCAGCTCGGTCAGGCGGTGCAGCACGGCGGCGCTCTGGCGCTGTTCTTCGCCACCGGAGCGCTGGTCCTCGTCGTGTGCGCCGTGCTGGTGCACCGGGAGGTGAGGCGCGAAGCGCTTCCTCGCCGAGCACGCGCGCAGCACAGGGGCCGAGGGCGGAGGCGCAGCCCCGGGTCGCGACGCGCCCCCGGAGCGCCCGGGCCGTTGACGTCGCTGGGAGGGGAGCCGCCACCGGCTACGGACGGCCGGCGACCGGAGGGACCAGCGCTGCACGGCTCGTCCGGCTCGGCTTCGCGGCGTACATCTGGCGGTCGGCCTGCTGCAGGACGTCCAGCGGCTCCGCTCCGGCCTCCAGGCGAGCCACTCCGACCGCTGCGCCGACCAGGACCACCAGACCGCCGCTGAGCAGCATCGGCTGCCGCAGTGCGCCGAGCACACGCCGACGCAGCGCGTCGGGGTCTGCCGTCCGGGCCGCCGGGGCGACGACGACGAACTCGTCGCCGCCGAGACGCACGACCAGGTCCTCGCCGCGTACCGCCGGTACCAGCCGGCGCGCGACCTCCACCAGCACCTCGTCGCCGGCCGCGTGCCCGTAGGTGTCGTTGACCTGCTTGAACCCGTTGAGGTCGCAGAACAGCACCGCGGCGCCGGTGCCGGCGTACCGGGCGAGAGTGCGCAGCAGCTGCGCGCGGTTCGCCAGCCCGGTCAGCTCGTCCGTCCACGCCCGGGACTGCATGTCCTCCAGCTGCGACCGGGTCGCGCTGATGTCCAGGCCGACCAGCGCGAGCAGCGGCTCGGCTCCCGGGACCGGCGACACGGCCCACGCCACGCTCCGGCAGGAACCATGCGGACCGGGCAGGCGCGCCTCGTAGGTGTCCGGAGATCTCGTGCGGGCCACGTGCAGCAGCACCTGTCGCAGCTCCCCGACCTGGTGGGAGCGGGCCAGCAGGCCCGCGGCCTGCCGTTGGCCCACCGCTCGGTCCGTGCCGCCGAGCAGCGCAGCGGCGGCAGGGTTCACCGCCGCGACCGTGGCGTCGCCGTTCACGAGCACGACGGCCGCGGGCGTGCTCTGCAGCACTGCTCCCGCCATCCAGCTCCAGGCCTCGCACCCACCGTCCACGCCCGTCCGACCCCCCTCCGCCCCGACGCGCAGCCCTCCAGGTGGTCTCGTCGCTCCAGGGCCGAACCGGAGCCCACTCACCCGTCCGGCACGTGCGTGGGACGGGCCGCTCGCTGCGCTGTAGCCGAGGGCTGTTCGCGCCGAGACAGGGTGCGCCGGGTCTGCCGCCCGGCCTGTCGGAGGGGGACCGTCGTGCGCAAGCAGCGCTCCGGCGTCGAGGAGCAGGTCGCGGGCCTGCTGCG
>JALYNK010000073.1 GCA_030773235.1 Actinomycetota bacterium
CCGAACGTCAGGCGCCAGCCCTCGATCCAGCCGGTCCCCAGAGCCGGCGAGTGAGGACAGCGCTGCCGCATCTGGTCCGGGTCGAGGTTGCTGCCGTACGCGGCGTACAGCGCCATGCCCCGACCCTATGAGAAGGATCCCGGCCCCCGCGGTGTTGCAACAGGTGAGGAGGACACTGGACCTGTGACTCGTATCGCCATCATCGGTGGAGGCCCGGCCGGCTACGAAGCGGCGCTCGTGGCCGTGCAGCTCGGCGCGTCCGTCACGGTCGTCGACCGGGACGGCGTCGGCGGGCAGTGCGTCCTGGCCGACTGCGTGCCGTCGAAGACGTTCATCGCCACGGGCGAGGCGATGACCAACTACGCCCACGCCGACCGCGTCGGCGTGCATGCCGAGGGCACTGTGCAGGCGGTCGTCGACGAGGTGAACGCCCGCGTCAAGGCGCTCGCGCTCGCGCAGTCGACCGACATCACGCTGCGCCTCGGCAAGGAGGGCGTGCAGGTGCTGAACGGCACCGCCCGCCTGCTCGGACCGGGCAAGGTCGAGGTGCGCGACGACGAAGGTGCGACGCAGGTCGTCGAGGCCGACGTGGTGCTGCTCGCAGTCGGCGCCCGGCCGCGCGTCGTGCCCGGCGCGGAGCCCGACGGCGAGCGCATCCTCGACTGGCGCCAGCTCTACGACCTCCCGAAGCTCCCCGAGCACCTCGTCGTCGTCGGCTCGGGCGTGACCGGCGCGGAGTTCGCCAACGCGTACCGCTCGATGGGCAGCGAGGTCACGCTGGTGTCCAGCCGCGAGCGCGTCCTCCCCGCGGAGGACCAGGACGCCGCAGTGCTGCTGCAGAGCGTGTTCGAGCGGCGCGGGATGCAGGTGCGCCGCGGTCGGGCTGCCGGCGTCACGCGGACGGCGGGCGGCGTGCGCGTCGAGCTGACCGACGGCTCGGCCGTCGAGGCCAGCCACTGCCTCATGACCGTCGGCTCGGTCCCCAACACGGCGGGGCTGGGCCTCGAGGAGGCCGGCGTCGATCTCGACGCGCAGGGGTTCGTCAAGGTCGACCGGGTGAGCCGCACGTCGGTGCCCGGCGTGTACGCCGCCGGCGACTGCACCGGCGTGCTCATGCTCGCGTCGGTCGCCGCCATGCAGGGCCGCATCGCCATGTGGCACGCGCTCGGCGAGGCGGTGTCGCCGCTGCGGCTCGGCGTCGTGTCGGCGAACGTCTTCACCGACCCGCAGGTCGCGAGCGTCGGGGTGTCGCAGAAGCAGGTCGAGGCCGGCGAGGTGCCGGCCAAGTCCGTCACCCTCCCGCTCGCCACCAACGCCCGCGCCAAGATGCAGGGCATCAGCGACGGCTTCGTGAAGTTCTTCTGCCGTCCCGGCAGCGGCACCGTGCTCGGCGGCGTCGTCGTCGCCCCTAACGCCAGCGAGCTGATCATGCCGATGTCGCTGGCCGTGCAGCACGGGCTCACCGCCGACCAGATCGCGCACACGTTCGCGATCTACCCGTCGCTGTCGGGGTCGGTGACCGAGGCAGCGCGGCAGCTGATGCTGCACGACCAGGTCTGAGGTCGGGTAGCGGGCGGCGCCGCGGGGCTCAGTAGCCCCGCGGCGGGGCTTCGCGCTCGGGTACGGGCAGTCCGTGCTGGCGCAGCCGCCGGTCGCGCAGGTCGTCGCCGTACGCGCTGGCGACGAACAGCGCGCACAGGAGCACGAACAGCGGCACCATCCAGTGGACGTACGACGGGCCGGGCAGCAGCGCCAGCGGGACCGCGACGGGCAGCACCTGCAGCAGCGCGCGGAGCACGCCGCGCGCGCGCCAGCCGGCGTCTATCAGGTCGTGGCGGACCCACTGGTGCAGCGGCTCGGGCAACCGCCCGCCCAGGCTGTAGCGCAGCCACTGCCCTCGCGACGGGTCCCCCGGCACAGGCTCACCCGGTGATCGAGCAGAGCGCCGTGCCGGCGGTGACGACCCCGCCGACCGCGGCGGTCAGCCCGGCGACGGTCCCAGCCTTGTGCGCGTTGATGGGCTGCTCCATCTTCATGGCCTCGAGCACCACGACGAGGTCGCCGGCCTCGACCTGGGCGCCGTCCTCGACCGCCACCTTGACGATGGTGCCCTGCATGGGTGAGGTGAGGGTGTCGCCCGACACCTGCCCGCCGCTCTTCTTGCCGCCACCCCGCTTGGCCCGAGGAGCGCCGGTGGCCACCGGCGCCGCGGCGGCCGCGACCGCGAGGCCCGCGGGCAGGCTCACCTCGAGCCGCTTGCCGGCCACCTCGACGACGAGGCGCTCGCGCACGTCCGGCTCGTCGGCGGCCTCCGCCGCGGCGTACGGCGGCAGGTCGTTGTCGAACTCCGTCTCGATCCACCGGTTGTGCACCCGGAACGGCTCGGCGGTGAAGTCGGGCTCCCGCACCACCCGGCGGTGGAACGGCAGCAGCGTCGCGATGCCCTCGACCTGCATCTCGTCGAGCGCCCGCGCGGCGCGCTCGAGCGCCTGCCGGCGGGTCGCCCCGGTGACGATCAGCTTGGCGAGCAGGGAGTCGAAGGCGCCCCCGATGACCGAGCCGGACTCCACGCCGCTGTCGACGCGCACCCCCGGCCCGAGCGGGGGCACGAACGTCCGCACCGTGCCGGGGGCGGGCAGGAAGCCGCGCCCGGGGTCCTCGCCGTTGATGCGGAACTCCAGGCTGTGCCCGCGCGGCTCGGGGTCGTCGAAGCCCAGCGCCTCCCCGGCCGCGATGCGGAACTGCTCCCGCACCAGGTCGATGCCGGTGATCTCCTCGGTGACCGGGTGCTCGACCTGCAGGCGGGTGTTGACCTCGAGAAAGCTGATGAGGCCGTCCTGCGCGACGAGGAACTCGCACGTGCCGGCGCCGACGTAGCCGGCCTCGCGGACGATCGCCTTGCTGGCGTCGTAGAGCTGCCGCCGCTGCTCCTCGGTGAGGAACGGCGCGGGCGCCTCCTCGACGACCTTCTGGTAGCGGCGCTGCAGCGAGCAGTCGCGGGTGCTGACCACGACCACGTTGCCGTGCGTGTCGGCGAGGACCTGCGTCTCGACGTGGCGCGGCTTCTCGAGGTAGCGCTCGACGAAGCACTCGCCGCGCCCGAACGCCGCGACCGCCTCGCGCACCGCGGAGTCGTACAGGTCCGGGACCTCGTCCTTGGTGTACGCGATCTTGAGGCCGCGGCCGCCGCCCCCGAACGCGGCCTTGATCGCGACCGGCAGCCCGTGCGTGTCGACGAACTCCAGCACCTCGTCCACGCCCTTGACCGGGTCGGCGGTGCCGGGCGCCAGCGGGGCGCCGATGCGCAGCGCGATGTGGCGCGCGGTCGTCTTGTCACCGAGGGCCGCGATGGCCTGCGGCGACGGGCCGATCCAGGTGACGCCGGCGTCGAGGACCGCCTGGGCGAACTCGGCGTTCTCCGACAGGAAGCCGTAGCCCGGGTGCACCGCGTCCGCGCCGCTGTCGCGCACGGCGGCGAGCACCTTGTCGATGCGCAGGTACGAGTCGCCGGGCGTCGTCCCGCCGAGCGCGTACGCCTCGTCGGCGGCGCGGACGTGCAGCGCGTCGAGGTCGGGCTCGGCGTACACCGCCACCGAGCGCAGCCCGGCGTCCCGGCAGGCGCGGGCGACACGGACGGCGATCTCGCCGCGGTTGGCGATGAGGACCTTGCGCACGCGGAGGGCTCCCGGGGAGGGTGGCGGGACGGCTGGGCGAGTCTAGGAGCGGCGGGACGCGCTCAGAGCGGCAGGCCCGAGGCCCGCCAGGCTCCCGGACCGGGGTGCACCGGGCGGCGCAGCAGCGGCGCGCGGGCCGTCCAGAGCTGTGGCGGACCCTGGTCGGCCGCTGCGGGCGCCGCGGACGGGGCGGAGCGGGCGGTCAGCACCGCGACGACGGCCGCGAGCTCCTCCGCGGTGGGCGTGCCGCGCACCACCCGCAGGACGCGCTCGGTCACGCGTCGTCGTCCTCGTCGTCGTCCATGAGCAGCTCGATCTCGCACCCGAACTGCCAGGCCGGCACCTCGTACCCGGCCGACAGCAGCTGCGTGACGAGCCGCTCGCCGGCCTCGTGCACCACGGCCGCCGCGTCGCGCGCCGGCTCCGGGCTCCCCTCGGGCAATCCGACGAGCAGGTGCAGCGCGAGCTCCTCGACCTCGAGGTCGCCGTCGTCGTCCTCGTCCGGCTCGGGCAGTCCCAGCACCGGCCGCGCGGCGCGGTGGAACTGCACCACCGCCGCCTCGAACTCCTCCTCGGCCGCCTCGAGGCGCGGGTCCTCGAGCGCGTCGGCGCCGTCCGCCGCGCTCGCGCCCACGGCCTCGACCGCGGCGGCCCACGCGTCGATCCGGGTGTGCAGGGCCTGGGCGGCCGCGCGCAGCGGTGCGCCGTCCCCCGTCGGGGCCCCGTCCGCGGGTGGCCCGTCCGTCGGTGCGCTCATCGGTGCTCCCCGTCTCCGTACGGCCTGCCAGCGGTCCTCACAGCGGGATGTTGCCGTGCTTCTTGGGCGGCAGCGTGGCCCGCTTCGTCGCGAGCAGCCGCAGCGACCGCGCGATCTCGCGGCGGGTCTGCGAAGGCTCGATGACCGCGTCGACGAACCCGCGCTCGGCGGCGATGTACGGGGTCACGAGGGTGTCCTCGTACTCCTCGATGAACTCGGCCCGCGTGCGCTCCGGGTCGTCCGCGGCCGCGATCTCGCGCCGACGGATGATGTTGACGGCGCCCTGCGCGCCGAGGACCGCGACCTGCGCGGTGGGCCAGGCCAGGTTGACGTCGGCGCCGAGGTGCTTGCTGCCCATGACGACGTACGCCCCGCCGTACGCCTTGCGCGTGATGACGGTGACCTTCGGAACCGTCGCCTCCGAGTACGCGAACAGCAGCTTCGCGCCGCGCCGGATGATCCCGGCGTGCTCCTGCCCCACGCCCGGCAGGAAGCCGGGGACGTCGACGAAGGTGACGATCGGGATGCCGAACGCGTCGCACGTGCGCACGAACCGCGCCGCCTTCTCCGACGCGTCGATGTCGAGCGTGCCGGCGAAGTGCATCGGGTTGTTGCCGACGATCCCGACGCTGCGGCCCTCGATCCGCCCGAAACCGCAGACGATGCTCTGCGCCCACAGCTCCTGGATCTCGAAGAACTCGCCGTCGTCGAGCACCGCCTCGATCGCCGTGTGCATGTCGTACGGCGCGTTGTTGCTGTCGGGCACGAGGCCGTCGAGCTCGTGCAGCGGCTCCTCGGCGAGCGCGTCGACCGGGTCGACCAGCGGCGGCTCGGACAGGTTGTTGCTCGGCAGGTAGCTCAGCAGCGTCTGCGCCAGCTCGACCGCCTCGGCCTCGTCGGCCGCCATGAGGTGGGCCACGCCACTCTTGGAGTTGTGGGTGCGGGCGCCGCCGAGCGACTCCATGTCGATGTCCTCGCCGGTGACCGTCTTGATGACGTCGGGCCCGGTGATGAACATGCCGGACGCGCCGTCGACCATGATCGTGAAGTCCGTGAGCGCCGGCGAGTAGACGTGGCCACCGGCGCAGTTGCCGAGGATGAGGCTGATCTGCGGCACCACGCCCGAGGCGAGCGTGTTGCGGTAGAAGATGTCGCCGTACAGCGCCAGGCCCATGATCCCCTCCTGGATCCGGGCGCCGCTGCCCTCGTTGAGGCCCACGACCGGCACGCCGGTCCGGAGCGCGAGGTCCATGATTTTGACGATCTTCTCGCCGTAGACCTCGCCGAGGCTGCCGCCGAAGACGGTGGCGTCCTGGCTGAAGACGCACACCGGCCGGCCGTCCACCGTGCCGTGGCCGGTGATCACGCCGTCGCCGAGCGGCCGCGAGCGGTCCATGCCGAAGTCGCGGGCGCGGTGCCGGGCGAGCGCGTCGGTCTCGACGAAGCTGCCCTCGTCGAGGAAGGCCTCGACGCGCTCGCGCGCAGTGCCCTTGCCCTGCGCCCGCCGCCGGTCCTCCTGCGTCTGCGAGCCGGCGTGCGCGTGCTGCTGGTTGCGCCGGCGCAGTTCGGCGAGCTTGCCCGCCGTGGTGTGGATGTCGGGCTGACTGCTGTCGGCGGGCACGAGCTCGGCGGTCATCCGCGGGAGGCTACCGAGCGACGGGCGTCTGCTCCGGCCCCCACACTGCTGCGGTGAGCTCGCCGTACGCCGACCTGCAGCGGCCGCCGCTGCGCGGCCGGGCGCTGGCCCGCGCGCTCGCGCCGGACGGCTGGCGCGTGGAGGTGCTGGCGCGCTGCGGCTCCACCAACGCGGTCGTCGCCGAGCGGGCGCGGGCCGGGGAGCCCGCCGGGCTCGTCGTGGTCGCCGAGCAGCAGGACGCCGGGCGGGGGCGCCTCGGGCGGACCTGGGTCTCGCCGCCGCGCGCCGGCCTCACGCTGTCCGTCCTGCTGCGGCCACAGCTGCCCCTCGAGCGCTGGACCTGGCTCCCGCTGTGGGGCGGGGTGGCGGTGGCCCGGGCGCTGCGCGAGCAGGCCGCAGTCGACGCGGTGTTGAAGTGGCCGAACGACGTCCTCGTCGGCGGCCGCAAGATCGCCGGGCTGCTGGCCGAGGTGCCGGCGCCCGGCGCGTTCGTGCTCGGTCTCGGCCTCAACGTCTCGACCACGCGCGAGGAGCTGCCTTCGGCGGCCACCTCGCTGGTGCTGGCCGGCGCGACGACCTCCGAGCGCGACACGCTCCTGCGCGCGGTGCTGCGCGGCCTCGGCGACGTCCTGGCGGAGAGCTCGCCGGACGGCTACCGCGCGCTGTGCGCGACGCTCGGTCAGCACGTGCGCGTCGAGCTGCCCGGTGGCGACGCGGTCGAGGGGGTCGCGGAGGCGGTCGACGACGCCGGTCGGCTGGTCGTCAGCGGTCAGCCGTACGAGGTCGGCGACGTGGTGCATCTGCGCGCGGCGGGCGGCTGACCTGTCCGCTCAGCGCTCCCGCTCGACGAGCTCGGCGGTGAGGTACGAGTCGTCGTACGGCGGCCAGAGGCCCTGAGGCGCGCG
>JALYNK010000074.1 GCA_030773235.1 Actinomycetota bacterium
CGCTCGGCCCCTGGAGCGCCGCGCTGCCCGGCGCGCCGCCGGTGCCCGTCCGCCCGGTGAAGGGGCAGATCCTGCGCCTGGCCGGCGAGCCGCTCCTCGACGGCACCGTCCGCGCGCGCGTGCGCGGCCGGGCCGTCTACCTCGTGCCGTACGGCGACGGGCGGCTCGCGCTCGGCGCGACGGTGGAGGAGCAGGGGTTCGACGGCCGGGTCACCGCCGGCGCCGTGCTCGACCTGCTGGCCGACGCCGTGGAGGTCGTCCCGGGCCTCACCGAGCTGGAGCTCGTCGAGACGCTGGCCCGCTGGCGACCCGGCACGCCCGACAACGCCCCGCTGGTCGGGCCGGCCGAGCTGCCCGGGCTCGTGCTCGCCACCGGCCACCACCGCAACGGGGTGCTGCTCACCCCGGTGACCGCGGACGCCGTGGCGCGCCTGCTGGCGACCGGCGCGCTGCCGCCGGACGCCGAGGCGTTCTCCCCCGCGCGGTTCGCCGCGCGCCCGGCGGAGGTGCCGGCGTGCAGGTGACGGTGAACGGCGACGCCGTGCAGCTGGCCGGGCCGACGACGGTCGCCGACCTCGTCGCCGCGCGGGCGGAGGAGCACCGGCGGATCGCGGTGGCGCTCAACGGCACGGTGGTGCCGCGCAGCCGCTGGCAGGACACGGTGCTGACCGGCGGGGACGCGGTCGAGGTCCTCGTCGCGGTAGCGGGAGGGTGAGGACGTGACGACCCGACAGCGGGCAGCCGGTCCCGGCACCGGAGCGGCCGAGGAGCCCGTCCTGTCGCCGGACGCCACCGACCAGGCCGCCCGCGCGCTCGCGACCGAGGAGCTCGAGGACCCGTTCCTGCTGGCCGGGCAGGCGTTCCGGTCACGGCTGCTGCTCGGGACCGGCGGGGTCCCGAGCCTCGACGTGCTGGAGCGCGCCGTCCGCGCCTCCGGCACGCAGATCGTCACGGTGGCGCTGCGCCGGGTGGACCCCACGAGCAGCGGCTCGCTCCTCGACGTCGTCGAGCAGGCCGGCGTACGGCTGCTGCCCAACACCGCCGGCTGCCGCACCGCCCGGGAGGCCGTGCGCACCGCGCAGCTCGCCCGGGAGGCGTTCGAGACCGACTGGGTCAAGCTCGAGGTCATCGGCGACGAGCACACCCTGCTGCCCGACCCGATCGAGCTGCTGGACGCCGCCGAGCAGCTCGTGCTCGACGGCTTCCGGGTGCTCGCCTACACCAACGACGACCCGATCACCGCCCGGCGGCTCGCGGACGCCGGCTGCGCGGCCGTCATGCCGCTCGGCTCGCCGATCGGCAGCGGGCTCGGGATCCGCAACCCCCACAACATCGCGCTCATCCGCGAGGCGCTCACCGTGCCGGTGGTGCTGGACGCCGGGGTCGGGACCGCCTCGGACGCGGCGCTCGCCATGGAGCTGGGCTGCGACGCGGTGCTGCTGGCCTCCGCGGTGACGCGTGCCCGCGACCCGGAGCGCATGGCGCTCGCCATGCGGCACGCGGTCGAGGCGGGCCGGCTCGCGCGGCGGGCGGGCCGCATCCCCCGGCGCTGGCACGCCGAGGCCAGCACGGCGATGACCGGGCTGCCCGAGCTGTGACGCCGCCGCTCCCCCGGCTGCTCGTGCTCACCGACCGCGGGCAGTGCACCCGCCCGCTCACCGACGTCGTGGCGGCCGCGGTCGACGGAGGCGCCCGGGCGGTGGTGCTGCGGGAGAAGGACCTCCCCGACGACGAACGGCGCCGGCTGGCCGACCGGTTGCGCGGCCTGCTCGAACCGGTGGACGGGGTGCTGGTGCTCGCGGGCCTGCGGCTCCCCGGGCCCGCCGTCCACCTGGCCGCCGCCGACCCGGTGCCGGCCCCCCGCCCCGCGCTCGTCGGCCGCTCCTGCCACGACGCGGCGGAGGTGCGCGCCGCCACGACCAACGGCTGCGACTGGACGACGGTCTCCCCGCTGGCCACGACCGCGTCCAAGCCCGGCCACGGGCCCGTGCTCGGCCTGCATGGGCTGGCGGCGCTCGTCGAGGCCGGCGGCCCGCCCGCGTACGCGCTCGGCGGCGTGACCCCGGCCGACGTGCCCGGCTGCCTCGCCGCGCGGGCGTACGGCGTCGCGGTGATGGGTCCGGTGATGCGCGCCGAGCAGCCCGCCCGTCTGGTGGCGGAGTACGCGGCTGCGCTCGAGGGTGCGGCGTGACCCCGGCCGTCGCGCTGACGATCGCCGGCTCGGACTCGAGCGGCGGCGCGGGGGTGCAGGCCGACCTGCGGACGTTCGCGGCGCTCGGGGTGTTCGGGGCGTCGGCGTTCGCCGCGCTGACTGCGCAGAACACCCGCGAGGTGCGTGACGTGCTGCCCGTGCCGGCGGCGTTCGTCGTGGCGCAGGTCGAGGCCGTGCTCGACGACCTCGACGTGCGCGCGGTGAAGACGGGGATGCTGGCGACCGCCGAGGTGGTCGAGGCCGTCGCCGGGCTCGCCGCCGCGGGTCGGCTGCCGTCGCTCGTCGTCGACCCGGTCATGGTGTCGTCGAGCGGCGCGCGGCTGCTGGAGCCCAGCGCCGAGCGGGCTTACGTCGAGCTGCTGCTGCCGTACACCCGCGTGCTGACCCCCAACCTGCTCGAGGCGCAGGTCCTGCTCGGCGGCTCGATCGACACGCTCGCCGAGCAGCGGGAAGCCGCCCGCGCGCTGGCCGCGCTCGGGCCGCGGGTCGTCGTCGTGAAGGGCGGGCACGCGGTCGCCGACGCCGACGCCGGCGACGACGCCGTCGACGTCGTGCGCGACGCCGACGATGAGTACGAGCTGCGCGCGCGGCGCGTCGCGACCGTCAACGACCACGGCACGGGCTGCACCTTCGCCTCGGCCGTCGCGGCCCGGCTGGCCCTCGGCGACGAGGTGCGCGCCGCGCTGCACGCTGCCAAGGCGTACGTCGTGCGCGCGGTCGCCGGCGGAGCCGGGTGGCGGCTCGGCGCGGGACACGGCCCGCTCGACCACTTCGGCTGGTCGGCAGGCTGAGAGCGCGTCGCGCTCCGGGTCAGGCCTCCTGCAGCGGGGCGGCCGGCACGTCCCCGCCGCCCAGCAGCTCGAGGAGGCTCTGCGCCACCGCGTGCGGCGGGAGTTGCCGGGTGAACACCGTGGACGCGCCGGCGTCGAGCAGCACGCCCACCCGGTCGCCCTGCGCCACCCGCGCGACCAGGACGGTGTCCGGAGCGAACCGCCGGACCTCCCGCACCACGAGCTCGCCGGGCAGCATGGCGAGAGCGTCCTCCACGAGGAGGAGGTCGGGCTGCTCCGCCAGGGTGTGGCCCACGGCGTCGGCGCCGTTGTCGAGGCGCGCGACCACGCGCACGCCGGCGTCGGCGAGCGCGACGTGGAGCGTGCCGGCGAACCACTCGTCGCGGCACGCCAGCACGACCCGGCGGTCGGCGAGCTCGTGCAGGGGCGAGCGACCGGTGGCGGCGAGCTGCTGCTGCGCCCGCGCCACCACCGCGTCGTGCTCGCGCTGCAGCACGGCGGCGTTCCTGGCGGCGTCCATGCGCTGCTCGCGGCTGCTCCCGCCGCCGGCGGACCCGTGAGCGTGGCGGGCCTCGGCGAACGCCTGGAGAGCGCCCAGCTGCTGCGCTATCACGTCCAGCTCGGTGCGCGGTCGCCACGCGGAGGCGCAGCCGGGGTGGAGGTCGAAGAGGCGGGCAGCGTCCTGGGTCAGGGTCATGCGGTCCTCGAGACAGTGCAGACGCCCGGCGAGCGGCGCGTTGGACACGACAGTGCAACGACGGCTGTGGGCGCAACCGGACGTGAACATAAGCCCGGCCGGGGTCGCTGCAAAGCCGGTCGCGGCGATCCGCGCGGGGCTCAGCTGACGGAAGGCGTAACGTCGGCTCCCGGGCCGTCCCGAGAGGCGGCGTGCGATCTCGCGCAGCGCGGTCGGAGCGGGGCGGAGCGGCCGCGGCACTCGACATGTGCGGCACCGAGGAGGACGCCTTCGACGACGAGGCGGTCGAGGTGGCGCAGGGCAGGGTCGCCGAGCAGCTCCAGACCGCCATGCAGTCCCGGGCGGTGATCGAGCAGGCGAAGGGCGTCCTCATGGGCCAGTGCGGCGCCGACGAGGGCTCTCGACGTGCTCGTCCGGCTGTCGCAGACCAACCGCAAGCTCCGCGACGTCGCGCAGGCACTCGTGGACCAGGCCGCGCGCGGCCAGAGCGCGCCGCAGCCCCCGACCTGTGACGGTGCTCGTCGACCCGGCGGTCTGGCCGTGGCGGGGCCGGCGCTGGGCCCACCTCGTCAGCGACGTGTCGTACGACGAGCTGCACGAGTTCGCGGCCCGGCTCGGGGTGCCGCGCGGCGCGTTCCAAGGCGACCACTACGACGTCCCGGCCGAGCTGCGCGAGCAGGCGATCGCGCTCGGCGCGGAGGCCGTGCCGGCGCGGGAGCTGCTCGCCCGGCTCACCGCCGCCGGTCTGCGCCGCCGTCGCCGGTGAGCGCGGCGATCTCCACGGCCACGTTGCGCCGCGCGGCCACCTCCCACCGCTCGCGCCCCGCCGCGGTCGCGTAGACCGCCGGTCGGTCGAGGAACGTCCGCAGAACGGCGGCTCGCCCGGCGCGGAACGCCTCGTCGGCCACGTGCGCGTACTCCTCCCGCACACAGGCCGCGTACTCCGCGTAGCGCTGCGGCGGGGCGGCGAGCACGGCGAGGTCCGCGTCGCAGAGCAGGCCACCCGCGCGGTCCTCCGGCGCGGGGTCGTGCGCGGCCGTCAGCCGCACGAGCCGCACGACCTCGCCGGCGTCCAGCCCCAGCGGCGCCAGGTCGGCCTGGGCCAGCCGGGCGCTGCGCTCCTCGCTGTCGGTCGCCCGCGGGTCGTAGACGGCGTCGTGCCAGTACGCGGCGAGCAGGACCGGCACCGGAGCCGCTGCGCCAGTCAGCGCGTCGAGCGCGGCCAGCACCTCCGCGAGGTGCCGCTCCCCGTGGTACGCCCGGTGCGGCTCGCGGTAGCGCGCCACCACGCTCTCGGCCACGCGGCGCTCGGCCCGGCCGGTGCCCAGCAGGGCGCCCAGCCGGTCCGCGAGGGCGGTCAGCCGACCACCCGGTCGCGTCCGGCCCACACGGTCACCGGACGAGTATCCGCACCCGGCGGAGTGCTCCGGTCCTCCCGGTGCCGCTCGCGCCCCCCGGGGGTAACCGGTCGCCATGACCACTCACCCGCGCGCCGGGCAGCTCCCGCAGCCCGACGACCTCGTCGACGTCGCGCACCTGGTCACCGCGTACTACGCCGTCAGCCCGGACCCCGAGCAGCCCGACCAGCGGGTGAGCTTCGGGACGTCGGGCCACCGCGGCTCGTCGCTGCGCGCCGCGTTCAACGACGCGCACATCGCCGCCACCACGCAGGCGCTGTGCGACTCGCGGCGGGAGCGGGGCGTCGACGGCCCGCTGTTCCTCGCCCGCGACCCGCACGCCCTGTCGGAGCCGGCGTGGACGACGGCGCTCGAGGTGCTCGCCGCCAACGACGTGCGGGTGCTCGTCGACGCCGGCGGGCGCTACACGCCGACGCCCGCGCTGTCGCACGCCGTCCTCACCCACAACGCTGGGCGCACGACCGGGCTCGCCGACGGGATCGTCGTCACGCCCTCGCACAACCCGCCTGCCGACGGCGGGTTCAAGTACAACCCGCCGGACGGCGGCCCGGCGGGCGGCGACATCACGACGCCGGTGCAGGACGCCGCCAACCAGCACCTGCGCGACGGCCTGCGCGGCGTGCGCCGGGTCCCGCTGTCCCGGGCGCTCGCCGCGGACACGACCGGGACGTACGACTACCTGTCCGCCTACGTCGACGACCTCCCGTCCGTGCTCGACCTCGATGCGGTGCGCGACGCCGGCGTGCGGATCGGCGCCGACCCGATGGGCGGCGCGAGCGTCGACTACTGGGGAGCGGTCGCCGAGCGGCACCGCCTCGACCTCACCGTCCTCAACCCGCTCGTCGACCCCACCTGGCGGTTCCTCACGCTGGACTGGGACGGCCGGATCCGGATGGACTGCTCGTCGCCGCACGCCATGGCGTCACTCATCGCCCGGCGCGGCGAGTTCACCGTGATCACCGGCAACGACGCCGACGCCGACCGGCACGGCATCGTCACCGCGGAGTCCGGGCTGCTGCAGCCCAACGCCTTCCTCGCAGTGGCGATCCAGCACCTGCTCGCCACCCGTGACGGCTGGCCCGCGACGGCCGGGATCGGGAAGACGCTGGTGAGCTCGTCGATGATCGACCGGGTCGTGGGCGCGCTCGGCCGGCGGCTGTACGAGGTGCCGGTCGGCTTCAAGTGGTTCGTGCCGGGGCTGCTGTCCGGCGAGGTGGCGTTCGGCGGCGAGGAGTCCGCGGGCGCGTCGTTCCTGCGCCGCGACGGGCGGCCCTGGACCACCGACAAGGACGGCCTGCTCCTCTGCCTGCTGGCCGCCGAGATCCACGGAGCGACCGGGAAGTCGCCCGCGGAGCACTACCGGGCGCTCACCGAGCGTTTCGGCACGCCTGCGTACGAGCGCATCGACGCTCCCGCCACCCGCGAGCAGAAGGCCGCGCTCGCACGGCTGAGCCCCGAGCAGGTCACCGCCGACACCCTCGCCGGCGACCCGGTCACCGCACGCCTCACTGCCGCCCCCGGCAACGGCGCCGCGCTCGGCGGCCTCAAGGTGACCACCGAGCGGGGCTGGTTCGCGGCCCGGCCCTCGGGCACCGAGGACGTCTACAAGATCTACGCCGAGAGCTTCGCCGGGCCGGACCACCTCCTGCGGCTGCAGCAGGAGGCGCAGGAGATCGTGGCCGCGGTCCTCGCCCGGGCCTGACCACGTGCCGCCCGACGTGACCCCGACGGTCGACAGACACGGCGTCGACCTCAACAGCGACGTCGGCGAGTCGTACGGCCACTGGCGGCTGGGCGACGACGCGGCGCTGCTCGAGGTCGTCACCAGCGCGAACGTCGCCTGCGGCTTCCAC
>JALYNK010000075.1 GCA_030773235.1 Actinomycetota bacterium
CTAGTCCGATCGAGCTACCTGTGCACCGCTCCTCCGGGCCAGGTGCCCGCGCCTACCCTGGCCGGGTGAGCAGGACGTACGAGGTGCGCACCTACGGCTGCCAGATGAACGTGCACGACAGCGAGCGCATCGCCGGCCTGCTCGAGGAGGCGGGCTACGTCCCGGCGCAGGCGGGGTTCCCCGCGGATGTCGTCGTGTTCAACACCTGCGCGGTGCGCGAGAACGCCGACAACCGCCTCTACGGCAATCTCGGCCACCTCAAGCCCGTCAAGGACCGCACGCCCGGCATGCAAATCGCCGTCGGCGGATGCCTCGCGCAGAAGGACCAGAGCCTCATCACGGCCAAGGCCCCGTGGGTCGACGTCGTGTTCGGGACGCACAACGTCGGCGCGCTGCCGGTGCTGCTGGAGCGCGCCCGCGTCGAGCAGCAGAGCCAGGTGGAGCTGCTCGAGGCGCTCGAGACGTTCCCCAGCGCGCTGCCCGCCCGCCGCGCCAGCGCCGCGTCGGCCTGGGTGAGCATCAGCGTCGGCTGCGACAACACCTGCACCTTCTGCATCGTCCCGAGCCTGCGGGGGCGCGAGGAGGACCGGCGGCCGGGCGACGTGCTCCGCGAGGTCGAGGTGCTCGTCGCGCAGGGCGTGCTCGAGGTGACGCTGCTGGGGCAGAACGTCAACAGCTACGGCCGCTCGTTCGGCGACCGCACCGCCTTCGGCAAGCTCCTCCGCGCCGTCGGGCAGACCGGGCTCGAGCGGGTCCGCTTCACCAGCCCCCACCCGCGCGACTTCACCGACGACGTCATCGCCGCGATGGCCGAGACGCCCGCGGTCTGCCCGAGCCTGCACATGCCGCTGCAGTCCGGCAGCGACGCGGTCCTCAAGGCGATGCGGCGCTCGTACCGCTCCGAGCGCTTCCTCGGCATCCTCGAGCGGGTCCGGGCCGCCCTGCCGGACGCCGCCATCACCACCGACGTCATCGTCGGCTTCCCCGGCGAGACCGAGGCGGACTTCGCCGAGACGCTGCGCGTGGTGGAGGCCAGCCGCTTCGCCGGCGCCTTCACCTTCCAGTACAGCCCCCGCCCGGGCACGCCCGCCGCCTCCTACGAGCAGCAGGTGCCGCGGGAGGTCGTGCAGGAGCGCTACGAACGGCTCGTCGCGCTGCAGGACCGCGTCACCTACGAGGGCATGCAGGCGCAGGTGGGCCGCACCGTCGAGGTGCTCGTGTCGGACCTCGACGGCAAGCGCGGTCGCATGGACGGACGCGCACGCGACAACCGGTTGGTGCACCTCACCCGCGACGCGCAGGTGCGGGTCGGAGACGTGGGAACGGTCGAGGTCACCGGCGCAGCGCCGCACTACCTGCTCGCCGACGGTCCGCTGCTGCGGCACCGGCGCACGGCGGCGGGTGACGCCTGGGCCGCCGGCCGTACCCCCACCACACCCGGGGTGCAGCTCGGCATGCCGGCCGTCGGAGCGCCGACGCCGCTGCCCGCGCTGTCCTGCCCCTCGTGAGCTCCCGGCAGATCTCGTACGGAGCGCTGCTGCCGGTGCCGCAGGACCGGGCCTTCGCGTTCGTTTCCGACCCCCAGCAGTGGCCGCTGTTCTTCCGCACGATGCAGTCGGGGGAGGCGCTGGACGGCTGGGGCCGCCCGGGCGGGCGCGGGCGCCAGCACGTCCGCTTCCTCGGGCGGCGGGTGACGTTCGAGCTCGAGCTGCTGGAGTGGGACGAGCCGCACTCCTTCCGCTACCTCGCCTCCCAGCCCGGGTGGCCGGTGCTCGACCACGCCCGCACCTTCGTGCCCGAGGACGGCGGCACCCGCCTGCGGGCGACGACGACGCTCACGCTGCGCCGCGGCCTGCTCGGGCTCCGCGACCGCGTCGAGGTCCGGTTCCTGCCGCGCCTCCTCGACGACGCCATGGCGCGGCTGCCCGCCGCCGTCGTCGGACCGTGGCGCACCTGACGACACGCGTCGTCGCGGTCGTCGGGCCCACCGCGACCGGCAAGTCCGACCTCGCGGTCGAGATCGCGCTCGCGCTCGGCGGCGAGGCCGTCAACGCCGACTCCATGCAGCTGTACGAGGGCATGGACATCGGCACCGCCAAGCCGTCGCCCGCCGAGCGGCGCGGGGTGCCGCACCACCTGCTCGACGTCTGGCCGGTCACGCATCCCGCTACGGCGGTCGAGTACCAGGCGCTGTGCCGGCGAGTGCTCGACGACCTGCTCGGCCGGGGCGTGACGCCGGTGCTCGTGGGCGGGTCGGGCCTCTATCTGCGCGCCGCGCTCGACGACCTGCGCTTTCCCGGCTCCGACCCGGAGCTGCGGGCGCGGCTGGAGGCCGAGCTCGAGCGCGAGGGCCCGTATGCCCTGCACGCGCGCCTCGCCGTGCTCGACCCGGCGGCCGCCACCCGCATGGAGCCGTCGAACGGACGGCGCGTCGTCCGGGCGCTGGAGGTCGTCGAGCTCACGGGCGCGATGCCGGGCGAGCTGACGTCGTACCGCGCGGTGTACGACGTCGTGCAGATCGGGCTGGACAGCCCGGACCTCCCCGACCGCATCGCCCGCCGGGTGGACGTCATGTGGGACCGCGGCCTGCTCGACGAGGTCGCCGGGCTCGCCGAGCGCGGGCTGCGCGAGGGTGTGACCGCCCGGCGCGCGCTGGGGTACGCGCAGGCGCTCGCCCAGCTCGACGGCGAGCTGACCGGGCAGCAGGCGCGCGAGGCGACCGTCGTCGCGACGCGGCGCTTCGCGCGGCGGCAGCGGGCGTGGTTCCGGCGCGACCCGCGGGTCCACTGGCTGCGTCGCGACGGCGCCGAGCGCGACCAGGCCCTGGCGCTGGTGCGCTCCTAACCTCGAGCCGTGCGTTACCTCAAGGGCCACGGCACGGAGAACGACTTCGTCGTGCTGCCCGACCTCGACGGCCGGCTCGACCTCACGCCGGAGCTCGTGGCCCGGCTGTGCGACCGGCGGGCGGGGCTCGGGGGCGACGGGGTGCTGCGGGTCGTGCGCCACGACGACCCGGCCGAGGCCGAGTTCTTCATGGACTACCGCAACGCCGACGGCTCCGTCGCAGAGATGTGCGGCAACGGTGTGCGGGTGTACGCGCGGTACCTCGTCGACGCCGGCCTCGTGCCGTACGGCGCGTTCCCGCTGGCCACCCGCGGCGGCGTCAAGCACGTCGAGGTCGACGCGGACACGGTCGTCGTCGACATGGGCCCGGCCCGCGTCGGGGAGCCGGTCGAGGTGGACGGCCAGCCCGCCACGTACGTCGACATGGGCAACCCACACGCGGTGCTCCCGGTGCCGTCCGTCGCCGCGCTGGGCGTGCTCGACCCGGACCGCAAGGACCTCAACGTCGAGTACGCCGAGCAGGTTGGCCCGGCGCACCTGCGCATGCGGGTGCACGAGCGCGGGGTGGGGGAGACGCGCTCGTGCGGCACGGGCGCGTGCGCCGTGGTCGTCGCTCAGGTGCTCCGCGACGGCCGGGGGCGCGGCGAGCCGTTCGACGTCGACGTGCCCGGCGGACGGCTGCGAGTGACCTGGCGCGACGACGGCCACGTGCTGCTCGCCGGTCCCGCGGTGCTCGTCGCCGAGGGCGAGCTGCGCGCCGGCTGGCTGGCCGGCTGACCCGTCACGTGGATGCCGACTCCCGGATGGCATGTCACGCTGGCGCGGATGACGAGAGCCGCCGCCGGTGTTCCAGGAGCGATGACTTCTGCCACCGCACCCGCACCCGCACCCACCGACGTCACCATCGACCTCGACCGCGAGCTCCCCGATGAGCTGTTCCACGACGCGGACGGCGAGGGCTACCAGCTCGAGGCGCGCAGCAGCCTGCGGCGCGTCGCGGGCATCCGCACCGATCTGCAGGACGTCTCCGAGGTCGAGTACCGCGCGCTGCGCCTCGAGCGCGTCGTGCTCATGGGCGTGTACGCGCCGGGCGACCCGTTCGAGGCGTCGCTGCAGGAGCTGCAGGCGCTCGCCGAGACCGCCGGCTGCGAGGTCCTCGAGGGCCTCGTGCAGCGTCGTGCGACGCCCGACCCGGCGACGTACGTCGGCTCCGGCAAGGCACGCGAGCTGCGCGACGCCGTGCTCGCGAGCGGCGCCGACACGGTCATCTGCGACGGCGAGCTGACCCCCGGCCAGCTGCGCAAGCTGGAGGAGGTCGTCAAGGTCAAGGTCATCGACCGGACCTGGCTGATCCTCGACATCTTCGCGCAGCACGCGACCAGCCGGGAGGGCAAGGCGCAGGTCGAGCTCGCGCAGGTCACCTACATGCTTCCGCGGCTGCGCGGTTGGGGTGAGTCGCTGTCCCGGCAGGGCGGTGGCGCCGGCGGTGGCGGCGGCGCGGGCGGCGGTGGCGTCGGCACGCGTGGCCCGGGTGAGACGAAGATCGAGACGGACCGGCGTCGCATCCGCAGCCGCAAGGCGCAGCTCACCCGTCAGATCGGTGAGATGAAGACCGCGCGGGAGACCAAGCGGCTGGCGCGCAATCGCAACAACGTGCCGTCGGTGGCGATCGCCGGCTACACCAACGCCGGCAAGAGCTCGCTGCTCAACCGGCTCACCGGCGCCGGCGTGCTGGTGGAGAACGCGCTGTTCGCCACCCTCGACCCGACTGTGCGCCGGGCGCAGACGCCCGGTGGCCGCGAGTTCACGCTCACCGACACGGTCGGGTTCGTGCGCCTGCTGCCGCACCAGCTCGTCGAGGCCTTCCGCTCGACGCTGGAGGAGGTCAGCGGCGCCGACCTGATCCTGCACGTCGTCGACGGCAGCCACGAGGACCCGGAGAGTCAGCTGTCCGCGGTGCGCGGCGTGTTCGCCGACATCGGCGCGAGCGGCATCCCCGAGATCGTTGTGGTCAACAAGGCCGACATCGCCGACCCGGTGGTGCTGGGTCGGCTGCAGCGCCGCGAGAAGCACGTCGTGCTCGTCTCGGCCAAGACCGGCGAGGGGCTGCCGGAGCTGCTGCAGATGCTCGAGGACGAGCTACCGCGTCCGCACGTGCTGGTGGACGTCGTCGTGCCGTACGCGCTCGGGCAGTTGGTCTCCCGTGTGCACCGCGAGGGCGAGATCCTCGCCGAGGAGCACCTGGGCGAGGGCACCCGGCTGCAGGCCCGCGTCGGGCCGCAGCTGGCCGCCGAGCTGTCCGCGCACGCGATGGCGTGACGCCGTCGCTCGACGGGCGGCGGTTCGGCTCGGGCGAGGTCGTCTGGTCGTTTCGCGAGGACCGCGAGGGACAGGTCAGAGGCTCGTACGCCGGTGGCACGGTCGCCGCGGGGTCGTTCGTCGGCCGGCGGGACGGGCGGGACCTGTCCTACGCGTGGTCGCAGCTGGGGCGCAACGGCTTCGCGAGGTCGGGCACCGCTGACGTCCGGCTCGAGGTGCTCGAGTCGGGGGTGGTCCGGGTGCCCTGGGCCGACGAGGTGCTCGAGGAGCTGCCAGGGCCGCGCTGGGTGCGCACCCGGGTGGCCCACCCGACGGCCGATCTTGACGCGTGTGTCGCGTTCTACGGCGGCCTGCTGGGGTTCGAGGTCGACGGTCCGCACCCCGCGACGCCGTACGACATCGTGTTCGTCGCGCTGCCCGGTGGTGCGCAGCTGGAGCTGACGGCAGGCGGGCCGGCGCCGGTCCCGGCGACCGCGGAGGACCTGCTCGTGCTGTACGTGCCGACGGCCGCCGACGTGGCGGCGCTGCGGGAGCGGGTGGTCGGGGCGGGGGTTGAGCCGGTGCCGGCTCTCAACCCGTACTGGGAGCGCATGGGCTTCAACGTGCTCGACCCGGACGGTCGTCGCGTCGTCCTTGCACAGCTGCCCGCGTAGTCCACAGGGGCGGCCCCGATCTCGGCGGTCCGTCCGTACATTCCCCGCCGTGCGGCGTCTCCTCCTCGTCCTCCCTCTGGTGCTC
This sequence comes from Actinomycetota bacterium, assembly GCA_030773235.1. Lineage (GTDB taxonomy): Bacteria > Actinomycetota > Actinomycetes > Mycobacteriales > SCTD01 > JALYNK01. The sequence goes on from JALYNK010000075.1 coordinate 5,902, forward strand.
GCTCTGGCCGGATGCAGCGGCGGTGGGTCGGACACGAAGCCCGTCACGCTCCCGCCGCTCACCGCTGCGCCCTCGATGAACGCCACGCCCTCGCCGACCGTGGCCCCGGTCAAGAAGCCACCCAAGGCCGACGAGCCGACTGCGGAGGGCGCAGAGGCATTCGCTCGCTACTGGTTTGCCGAGCTGTCTCATGCCTTCGCCGCTATGGACAGCGCCTCCCTGGCGGCGTTGAGCAGCCCGCGGTGCGACACCTGTCACGCGTACGTCTTGGCAGTACAGCGTGCAGAAGAAGCTGGACACCGTTTCGAGGGAGCGCGGTTCAAGCTCCGATCTGTCGCGGCGCCTCCGCTTGCCGGGTCGGTGCGCACAGGTGCATCCGCGGACGTAGTGGTCGACTACGACGTTTCTGCAGTCGCGGAAGTAGACGCAAGTGGCGCGGAGGTACGTGAGGAGCGGTCCTACAAGGGAGTCACAGTCCGCATAACGCTTGTGCGCACGAGGTCGGCTTGGCTGGTGCGAGAGGTCGTGCAGCTGTGACAGTTGCTGGCTGGGCTCGCTGGTTGCTGGTCGCCACACTGGTCCTGGGAGTGCAATCCCAGGCGAGGGGCCGGGCCGAAGCCGAGCCCCGACTGTGTCCTGCGCGACCTAGCGGTGGTTGCATCACGAGCTGCAATGTCAGGCTCGTTGTCTGTGACGACGCCGGCGGTCGTCCGGCGGCTGACGACGAAGCACTTGATAGGACGGACCCTCCTCGACGCCGACCGCCGGCCATCACGCACGTGCCAACCTGTAGCGGTAATGGCCTTCCGGGCGAGCGGAGCGACCTCTGCACGGGCGCCACGGAGACCTGTGACCAGCCGGAGCAAGTTCGCTATTGGGTCTACGTGCAGGATTGGCTGATTCAGCAACAGCGCTACGGACCCCCGCGGTTGCAGCGCGACCCACCGTACGTCTGTCGCGGGCCGCAGGAGGTCGCCGACCGGGTCGACCCGCGTTCCGCAGTCGCCGCGCAGGTGCGGAGCG
>JALYNK010000076.1 GCA_030773235.1 Actinomycetota bacterium
GCCGTCGACACGGCGCTGCGGGCACTCGTAGCTGATCGTGCGGACCAAGTGCGGACCAGCGACCAACCTCAGCGACAAAACCGCAGGTCAGGGGTTGCAAGGGGGACGAGCCGGCCTGTAAGCCGGGTTCTGTCCCTCCGCCACGCCGAAGAGCGCAGCGGAGGTGACGGCCATCCATCTGGGACCGGCGTTGCCGCCGGCCTCGTGCGGTCCACCCCCGAGCTCGGGCGGGCAGCCCTCGAGCGCTCGGGCAGCACGGCCTCGCGACCGCGCCTCTCGACCTTGCTCCGGGTGGGGTTTGCCGAGCCGCCCGGGTCGCCCCGGGCGCTGGTGCGCTCTTACCGCACCGTTTCACCCTTGCTCCCGCCGTCATGAGCGCGACGGGGGCGGTCTGCTTTCTGTGGCACTTTCCCGCGGGTCACCCCGGGTCGGTGTTGCCGACCACCCTGCCCTGTGGAGCCCGGACTTTCCTCGACCCCCGGGAGGGGCCGCGACCGTCCGGCCGACTCGTCCCGCCGGCGAGCGTACGCCGCTACCGCGCCAGCGCGGAAGCGTTGACGTGCGCGGCGATCTCGTGGAGCACGCGGTCCGCGTCGGCGTGCTCGACCTGGCAGGTGCCGGCGTTGACGTGGCCGCCGCCGCCGTACGACAGCATGAGCGCGCCGATGTCGACGGTCGACGCCCGGTTGAGGATGGACTTGCCGACGGCGAGCACGGTGTTCTGCTTCTGCTTGCCCCAGAGCACGTGCACGGAGACGGTGGCGTCCGGGTTCTGGGCGTACACGGCGAACCGGTTGCCGGCGTGGACGACCTCCTCGTCGCGCAGGTCGAGGGCGACCAGCTCACCCAGGCGACGGGTGCAGCGCTGCAGCTGCGCCAGGAACAGCGGCTCCTGCTCGGCGTACAGGTCGACGCGCTCCGCGACGTCCGGCAGCGCCAGGACCTGCTCGGCGGTCTTGCCGGGCACCTGGTCGATGAGCTGCATCATCAGGTCGTAGTTCGAGATCCGGAAGTGCCGGAACCGGCCGAGTCCGGTACGGCTGTCCATGAGGAAGTTCAGCAGCGCCCAGCCGCGCGGCTTCAGGATGTCGTCCAGCGAGTACTGCGCCGAGTCGGCCTGGTCCACCGCCGCCATCAGCTCCTCCCTGACACCCGGAAAGCGCTGTGCGCCGCCGTAGTGGTCGAACACCACGCGCGCCGCCGACGGCGCAGTCGGCGACAGCACGTGGTTCGGCCGGCGGTCGGCGTTGCGCAGCGCCTCGCTGCTGTGGTGGTCGAAGACGAGGTGCGCCTCGGGGACGTACGGGAGGTTGGTGAGGATGTCGTCGCGCGTCACCGCGACCTTGCCGTCCTGCACGTCCTTGGGGTGGACGAAGAGGATGTCGTCGATCAACCCGATCTCGCGCAGCAGCACGGCGCAGATGAGGCCGTCGAAGTCGCTGCGGGTGACCAGGCGGTGGCGAGACGGCATGCGGGCTCCCAGGCGGGCGAGGACACGTCGCCGCGCTACTCGGCGGCGCGCAGCACGGACTTGAGCCCGCGACCCGCCGCGTCAGCCTGCGCCCCCGTCGTAGGAACCGCGCGCTGCACGGGCCGGCACCGAGGCCGAGGCCAGTGCCTCAGGCTGCGCCCCCGGAGAGGTGAGCCGTGTCGTTGAGACGGCGGACGACGGCCGGTCCGTCGGCGAACCAGGCGATCTCCGAGAGGCAGGCGAGGTCGAGGTGCATCCGGTGCAGCGCGCTCGGCGGAGCGTCCAGCGCGAACCGCAGCAGCGTCTTGATGGGGGTCACGTGGCTGACGAGCACCACCGTCTCGCCGCCGTGCGCCGCCAGCACCCGGTCGCGCGCCTGCCGCACCCGCCGCGCCGTCGCCTCGAAGCTCTCGCCGTACGGCGGGGCGACGGCCGGGTCGGCGAGCCACGCGTCGAGCTCGCGCGGCCACTTGTCGCGGACCTCGGCAAACGTGTAGCCCTCCCAGTCCCCGAAGTCCGTCTCGCGCAGCCCGGGCTCGAGCTCCACGCCGACACCGGCCGCACGCGCCACGGCCTCCGCGGTCTGCCGCGCCCGTCCGAGCGGGCTGCTCACCACCGCCTGCACCCCGACCGGAGCCAGCCGGGCTGCCGCGGCCGCCGCCTGAGCCCGCCCGACGTCGGTGAGCGGCGGGTCGCCGGTGCCCGAGAAGCGCTTCTCGACGCTGAGCGCCGTCTGCCCGTGGCGCAGCAGCAGCATCGTGGTGGCCGGAGCCCCGGCGTCCCGCCAGCCGGTGGTCGGCGCCGCGGGAGCGGGAGCCGCGGCGCGGGTCAGGAACGCGTCCGCCGCGTCCGGCGGCCCGGTGTCCCCGCCCGGCCGCCAGACCTCCCCCCGCGCCGCGGCGTCCATGGCCTCGTTGGCCAGCCGGTCGGCGTGGGAGTTGCGCTCGCGCGGGATCCACGTGAACCGCACCGACGGCAGCCCGCGGACGAGCTCCCCCGCACGCCGCGCGAGCGGCTGCATCGCCGGGTGCTTGACCTTCCACCGGCCGCTCATCTGCTCCACGACGAGCTTGGAGTCCATGCGGACCTCGACCTCGCGCGGATCCAGCTCCGCCGCCGCTGTGAGCCCGGCGATGAGTCCCTCGTACTCCGCGACGTTGTTCGTCGTACGGCCCAGCGCGTCGGCGCGCTCGGCGAGCAGCTCCTCGGTGTCCGCGTCGCGGACGACGGCGCCGTACCCGGCGGGTCCCGGGTTGCCCCGCGACCCCCCGTCGGCCTCCACGACGAGCCGGCGGCTCACAGCCCGGACTCGGCGGTGCGGACGAGGATGCGCGAGCACTCGTCGTGGCGCAGCACCTCGTCGGGCGGGGCCGCCCGGAACTCCGCCTTCTCGTTGCCCATGAGGTCCAGCCGGCACCCGCCGCACCGCCCCCGGGTGATCGCGCCGGCGCCCACGCCGCCCTCGGACGCGCGGATCCGCTCGTACAGCGCCAGCAGGTCGGCCGGGATCTCCGCCACGACGGCCGCGCGGTCCGCCTCCACCCGCTCCAGCTCGGCGGCGATCTCGGTCAGCGCGGCGTCGCGCGCCTCCTGCGCCCGTGTACGACCGGCGGTGTGCTCCTCGCGCAGCGCCTCCGAGCGGTCCAGTGCCGCCTGCGCCGCCTCCGCGCGCTCCATCACCTCGAGCTCGCGGTCCTCCAGGTCGCTGCGCCGGCGGTCCAGCGACGCGTTCTCGTGCTGCAGGTCCGCGAGCTGCTTCGACACCGTGATCGCCCCGGACGACAGCCGGGAGTCGTTGCGCTCCTTGCGGGCTCGCACGACCGCGATCTCGTCCTCGAACTTCTGCGTCTCGCGGGCGAGGTCGCTGACCTCCGTCTCGGCGCGGACCACGTCGTCGCGGACAGCGGACAGGAGGTCGTCGAACCGGGCGATCTCGGCGTGCTCCGGCAGCGTGCGGCGGCGGTGCAGCAGCCGGTCGCGCGTGCTGTCGAGCGCCTGCAGGTCGAGCAGGCGCAGCTGCACGAACGGGTCGGCCTTCACTGCGTCAGCTCCTCGCTGCCACTCCGAACGGGTCGGTCACGACAGTAGAGACGCGCGTGGCGAGCCCCGTCTCGCGCCCGAGCCGGTCCGCCGCGACCGGCAGCCACGGCCACTCGGTGGCCCAGTGCGCGGCGTCGAGCAGCGCGAGGCGGTCCGGCGCCTCCGCCGCGGTGTGGTGGCGCAGGTCGCCGGTGAGGTACGCCTGCGCGCCGCACGCCGCTGCGGCGCCGAGCAGCGAGTCTCCCGCGCCGCCGCAGACCGCCAGCCGGGTCACGGTTCGCTCCGGGTCGCCGGCTGCCCGCACCCCCCACGCGGTGGCGGGCAGCACCCCGGCCGCCCGCTCCACCAGCTCCCGCAGCGACAACGGCTCGGGGAGCTCGCCCACCCGCCCGAGCCCGGTGTCCGCCGCGGGGGCGACCCGCTCGAGCAGGTCGTACGCCACCTCCTCGTACGGGTGTGCCGCGTGCATCGCCGCGAGCACGGGCCCGCGCAGCCGCCGCTCGACGAGCACCTCGACGCGGCACTCGGTGACCTCCTCGCCGCGCCCCACCGCGCCGACCGCCGGCGACGCGCCGGCGAGCGGGCGGAAGGTGCCGGTCCCGGCCGAGGTGAACGCCACCCGGTCGTACGCCCCCTGCCGGCCGGCTCCCGCGTCCCACAGCGCGGCGCGCAGCCGCGGTGCGTCCGGCTCCGGCACGTACACGACGAGCTTGTCGGGCGCCGCGACGGCGGTCGGCTGCAGCGGCCGGAGTTCGCGCAGCCCGAACAGGTCGGCGAGCGCGTCCGAGACGCCCGGCTGTGCGCTGTCGGCGTTGGTGTGCGCGGCGAACAGCGCGCAGCGGGCGGTGAGCAGCCGGTGCACGACCCGCCCCTTCGGCGCGGTCGCCGCGACGCTGCTCGTCCCCCGCAGGTACAGCGGGTGGTGCGTGACGACGAGGTCGACACCGCCGGCCACGGCCTCGTCGACCACGGGCGCCACGGGGTCCACGGCGAACAGGACGCTGCGGACCTCGGCCTCCGGGTCGCCGCACACCAGCCCCACCGCGTCCCACGGCTCCGCGAGGTGCGGCGGGTACGCCCCCTCCAGCGCGGCGACGACCTCGGCGAGCCTCATGCGGCGGGAGTGTGGCAGGCCGGGGTCAGCAGACGACGGTCGTCCGGCCCGCCGCTCTCCGGGGCGCGGGTCGCCCGCCCCGACGTGTCCGTGGCGAGGCTCCACAGCGTCTGCCGGCTGTAGTCGCCGACGAACCACGCGCCGCGGTACGCAGCCGGATAGGACGTCCCCGAGTAGTGGATGCCGCCGACCACCGAGGCCTGGACCCCGTTCTTCAGGTACGTGTGGATCGGCAGCTGCGCGGATACGGCGGCGTACAGCCGCGCGCAGACGTCGTAGGACGCGAACGTCGTGCGCTGTGTGCCTTTGTAGCAGGGCCAGCCCGCATTTGCTCCCCGGCCGCAGCGTGTTGACCTCCTCCGCCGTGTTCCAGCGGACATCGCCGAGGTGCGGGATGCCGGACCGCGGGTCGAGCGAGAACCGGAACGGGTTCCGGAAACCGGGCGCGTAGACGAGGCTGCGCCAGGAGGAGGGCGCGGACGAGGAGTAGTACGGGTTGCCGGGAACGCCGCGGCCCTCCGGCGTGAGGTGCAGCAGCTTGCCGTACGGCTGGCGGAGGTCCTGCGCGCGCAGCGTCTCCGGGTCGCCCGGTGAGGGAGTACGGCGGCTGACCCGTCGGTGTGTCGACGAGGCGGAACCCTGACGGCAGCGCAGGGGCGGCAGCCGCCGGTCCCGCACTGCGTGGTGCTGGGCAACAACGCCTGACGGAGAACTACCCCGCGTTGTTCCCGCAGCACTGCGGGTGCCCGGCTTGCTGCGCTCCCCGAGGTGTGAAGCCTTGAGCGCCCGGCCTGCTCGCCTCTTGACAGCCGCCGTGCCCGGCGAGTCACTGCACTGGGTGCCCGGCGGGGGTGACGCGGATGGGTGCGCTGCGGTTGGACGAGCGGAGCGTGCGCGCTGTCGTGGCGGCGGCCGGACAGTGCGACGAGGCGGTGTCCGGCTCCGGTCAGGTGCCCGACGTGCTGTCGGCGCTGGCCGGGCTGGTGCGGTGCGACGTGATGTTCTGGAACGCCTACCGGCTCAGTCCGCGGTTCGAGGAGCTGGCGCTCGTGCCCTGGCAGGGCGGGCGCACCCCCCGGCGCGCTCCGCACCGCGAGTGGTTGGAGCACCTCCCCGAGCACCCGGTCATGTGCGGTCGGCACGGTCGCGTGGTGGCGGTCAGCGACGTGCTGTCCCGGCGGCAGTTCGAGCGCAGCTGGGCGTACCAGGAGGCGTTCCTCCCGGCCGGCGTCGAGCACGAGATCGGCGTGCAGCTGTCCCACGGCGCAGACGCCATGAGCGTCGTGGTGCTGTCCCGCGGGCCGGGCCGGGACTTCAGCGCCCGCGACCACGTGGTCCTCGAGCTGCTCCGTCCGCACGTCGACGCCGCACTCCGCCGGCTGTCCTCGCCGTCGCCGGCTCTTACCCGCCGGCAGGTCGAGGTCATGCGCCTGGTGCGCGAGGGCCTGTCGGACGGGCAGATCGCGCGACGGCTGGCGGTGTCGGAGGCGACCGTGGGCAAGCACCTCGAGCACGTGTACGCACGCGCCGGTGCCCGCAGCCGCGTCCAGGCGGTGGCCCTGTGCGCTGCGGCCCTGGGCGACTGAGCCGTATACGGCGCGGCGCCGCCCGACCTGTACGGCGAACGTCCCATGGCCCCGTCGGTCCGGGGGCGCGCACGCTGCGGGCGGACGCCGGCAGGACAGGCACTGGAGGTGCGCAGTGACAGCAGTCGGCTGGGCCAGCACGGCCGTGGCCGTGGCGCTGGCGACGGGATGCACGGGCGGGAGCGCCGCGGCACCGGTCGGCGGGACGGGCCCCGCACCGCCGTCGACGAGCCCGTCCGGCACGACCGGACCCGTGACGGCGGCGCGCGCGGTCCTGGTGCCTGTCGCGGGATCGGCGGTGAAGGGGGCGGTGAAGTTCACCGACGCGGGCGAGGACAGGGTCCGGATCGAGGTGAACGTCGTGAGCAACCGCCCCGGCAAGCACGCCGTGACGCTCCTGGACGCCCCGGCCTGCCCCTCCTCCGCCGGCGGCACCGGCGCCGGCGCCGGCCTGCAGCTCGCCGTCGTCGACGTGGACGACACCGGCACGACGTGGGACACGTCGACGACCGACCGCGTCAGCCTGCGCAAGGGCGAGCGCTTCGTGCGCGCCCGCCCGCTGGCCGTGCTGCGCGGTGACCGTGCGGTGGCCTGCGGGATGGTGCTGCCGCTCGGGAGGTGGAGCGAGTCCTGATCCGCCCCGTGGCGGGGCACGGCCGCGAGCGTGGGCGCGGAGGGTGTCGAACCCCCGACTCCCCGCTTGTAAG
>JALYNK010000077.1 GCA_030773235.1 Actinomycetota bacterium
TGCGGTGCGCCTTCAGCGCGTCGACGGCGCGCCGGGTCACCTCCTCGACCGGCCCGCTCGCCTGGATCTTCACGAGGATCCCGGTCTTGTCGTAGTAGCCGACCAGCGGCGCGGTGGACTGCGCATAGACCTGCAGGCGGTTCGCGATGGTCTCCGCCTTGTCGTCGTCGCGCTGGAACAGCTCGCCGCCGTCGAGGTCGCAGACGCCGGGCTGCTGCGGCGCGTCGTACTCGACGTGCCAGATCTTGTTGCAGGTGCGGCACGTGCGACGACCGGACAGCCGGCGGATGAGCTCCTCGTCGTCCACCACGAGCTCGAGGACGACGTCGAGGCGGGTGCCCTCCTCCTGCAGCACGCGGTCCAGCGCCTCGGCCTGCGGCACGGTGCGCGGGAACCCGTCGAGCAGGAACCCGTTGGCCGCGTCCGGCTCCTGCAGGCGGTCCTTGACCATGTTGACCGTGACGTCGTCGGGGACGAGGTCACCGCGGTCCATGAACTGCTTGGCCTGCAGGCCGAGAGGCGTGCCCTGACCGACGTTCTTGCGGAAGATGTCGCCGGTGGAGATCTGGGGCACGCCGAGGTGCTCCGCGATGAACTGGGCCTGTGTTCCCTTGCCCGCTCCGGGGGGCCCGACCAGGACGAGTCTCACTAGCGGAGGAAGCCCTCGTAGTTGCGCAGCATGAGCTGGCTCTCCACCTGCTTCACGGTCTCGAGTCCCACACCGACGATGATCAAGATGGCCGTACCTCCAAACGGGGTCGACTGCGCCGCGTCCGACGTCAGGCTGAACAGCACGTAGGGCAGTACCGCGATGAGCCCCAGGTAGAGGGCCCCGAACGACGTGATCCTGCTGAGGATGTGGTCGAGGTACTCGGCGGTGGCCCGGCCCGGGCGGATGCCCGGCACGAAGCCGCCGTACTTCTTCATGTTGTCGCTGACCTCGACCGGGTTGAACGTGATCGCGACGTAGAAGTACGTGAAGAAGACGATCAGGCCGAAGTAGGTGATCAGGTAGAGCGGGTCGCTCGGCGACAGGAAGCGGTTGATGAACTGCGTGAACGTCTCGTTGCTCGTCCAGACGTTGGACAGCAGCTGCGGCAGGTAGAGCAGTGAGCTCGCGAAGATCACCGGGATGACGCCGGCCTGGTTGACCTTGAGCGGGATGTAGGTCGACGTCCCGCCGTACATGCGCCGGCCGATCTGGCGCTTGGCGTACTGCACCGGGATGCGCCTCTGGGCCTGCTCGACGAAGACGACGAGCGCGATGACCACGAGGACGAGGAGCCCGACCGCCGCCAGCACGAGCGGCCCGTTGGGGCGCTGCAGCAGGTTCGCGGCCTGGCCGGGAACGGAGCTGATGATGCTGGTGAAGATGAGGACGGACATGCCGTTGCCGACGCCGCGGTCGGTGACGAGCTCGCCGAGCCACATGACGACGGCCGTGCCGGCGGTCAAGGTCGTGACCAGCACGATGATCCGGAACAGGCTGTCGTCCGGGATGATCGCCTGGTTGCAGTTGGGGAAGAGCCGGCCCGACCGGGCGAGCGCGATGATGCCGGTGGACTGCAGGATCGCGAGGGCGACCGTCAGGTAGCGGGTGTACTGGGTGAGCTTGGCCTGACCAGCCTGCCCCTCCTTCTTCAGCGTCTCCAGCCGTGGGATGACGACCACCAGCAGTTGGATGATGATCGAGCTGGTGATGTACGGCATGATGCCCAGCGCGAACACGCTCAGCTGCAGCAGCGCGCCGCCGCTGAACAGGTTGACCAGGCCGTAGAGGCTGCTGTCCTGGACCTGCTGCAGGCAGCCCTGGATCGCGACGTACGACACGCCCGGACCGGGCAGCACCGAGCCCAGGCGGTAGACGCCGATGAGGGCGAGGGTGAACAGGAGCTTCCGGCGCAGGTCGGGCGTGCGGAAGGCCCGGCCGAAGGCGGTGAGCACGACTCCTCCTGGCGTCCGCCGGACGGGCGGGATCGGCGGCCCCGCTGCCGGGGGCGCGTGGTCGAGCGGGAGCGCTCCTGCGTCGGGGACGGACGCGGGCGACTGTAACAGGGGGGTCCGACGCCTCCGCGGCCTCCCACGGACGCGGGGACCGCGGCGGGCCGGGGCGGGCCGGGGCGCGGAACGCCTCGGCCACCGGACCTCGCGGACCGGTGGCCGGGGGCGGGCGTTCCGGGCTAGAGCTGGCGCGCAGTGCCGCCGGCGGCGGCGATCTTGTCTCGCGCGCTGGCGGAGAAGCGGTGCGCGGTGACGGTGAGCGCGACCTGCAGGTCGCCGCCGCCGAGGACCTTGACCGGCGCGCCGCGACGCACCGCACCGGCGGCGACGAGGTCCTCGACCCCGATCTCGCCGCCCTCCGGGAACAGCTCGGCGACGCGGTCGAGGTTGACGACCTGGTACTCCACGCGGAAGTGGTTCGTGAAGCCCTTGAGCTTGGGCAGCCGCATGTGCAGCGGCATCTGCCCGCCCTCGAAGGCCGCCGGCACCTGGTAGCGGGCCTTCGAGCCCTTGGTGCCGCGCCCGGCGGTCTTGCCCTTGCTCGCCTCGCCGCGGCCGACGCGCGTCTTCGCGGTGCGCGCGCCGGGCGCCGGGCGCAAGTGGTGGACCTTCAGCGCGGCGCCGACGGGGCGCGCCGCGCCCTCCTCGGGAGCTGCGGTCATGCCTGCTCGACCTCCTCGACGGTCACCAGGTGGGTGACCGCGGCGACCATCCCGCGGATCTCGGGACGGTCCTGCTGGACGACGGTGTCGGAGATGCGCTTGAGGCCGAGCGAGCGCAGCGTCGCGCGCTGGCTGGCCGTGCCGCCGATCCCCGACCGGACCTGGGTGACCTTGAGTGCCATCAGGCACCCACCCCGCTCGCCGTGGCGACGGCCGTGGCCGCGGCCCGGGCGCGCAGCATGGCCCGCGGAGCCACGTCCTCGATCGGCAGGCCCCGGCGCGCGGCGATCTCCTCCGGGCGGACGAGGCTCTGCAGCGCGGTCACCGTCGCGTGGACGATGTTGATGGGGTTGGACGAGCCGAGCGACTTGCTCAGCACGTCGTGGATGCCGGCGCACTCGAGCACGGCACGCACCGGCCCACCGGCGATGACGCCCGTACCGGGGCTCGCCGGCTTGAGCAGCACGACGCCCGCGGCGGCCTCGCCCTGCACCGGGTGGGGGATGGTCGAGGCGATGCGCGGCACGCGGAAGAAGTGCTTCTTGGCCTCCTCGACGCCCTTGGCGATCGCCGCGGGCACCTCCTTGGCCTTGCCGTAGCCGACGCCCACCTGGCCGTCGCCGTCGCCCACCACGACCAGCGCGGTGAAGCTGAAGCGACGACCGCCCTTGACGACCTTGGCCACGCGGTTGATCGCGACGACCCGCTCGATGTGCGGGGTCTTCTCGGGGCCCGCTCCGCCGCGGCCGCCGCGGCCGTCGCGGCGGTCCCCGCCGGCCGAGCCGCTCCGGCGCTGCTGTCCTGGCATCAGACGGTCCTCACGTTCGTGTCGGTGCTGCTGGTTGTCCCGGGACGGGTGCTGCTGGTCAGGGTCATCAGAACTGCAGACCCCGCTCGCGGGCGCCGTCCGCGAGCGCGGCGATGCGCCCGTGGTAGGCGTTGCCGCCGCGGTCGAAGACCACAGCCTGCACGCCCTGCGCCTGCGCCCGCTCGGCCACGAGGGAGCCCACCTGGCGGGCCCGTGCCGACTTGTCCCCCTCGGCGGACCGCAGGCCCGCCTCCATCGTGGACGCGCTGGCCAGCGTGCGGCCCTGCGTGTCGTCGACGACCTGCGCCGTGATGTGGCGGGACGAGCGCGTGACGACGAGGCGCGGTCGCGCCGCCGTCCCGCGCACCCGCTTGCGCAGCCGGAAGTGCCGGCGCAGCTTGCCGAGCCGTCGGCTCGCGGAGATCCCCATCACTTGCCCGTCTTCCCGACCTTGAGCTTGATCTGCTCGCCCTCGTAACGCACGCCCTTGCCCTTGTACGGGTCGGGACGGCGCAGCTTGCGGATGTTGGCGGCGACCTCGCCGACCTTCTGCTTGTCGATGCCGGAGACCGTGAAGCGCGTCGGGCTGGCCACCGCGAAGGTGATGCCCTCGGGCGCCGGCACGGGCACCGGGTGGCTGTAGCCCAGCGCGAACTCGAGGTCCGTGCCGCGGGCCGTGACGCGGTAGCCCACGCCACGGATCTCCATCGCCTTGGTGTAGCCCTCGGTGACGCCCTTGACCATGTTGGCGACGAGGGAGCGGGTGAGCCCGTGCAGGCTTCGGCTCTCGCGCTGATCGTCGGGCCGGCTGACCTGCAGCGTGCCGTCGTCGGCGCGGCCGATGCGGATCGGCTCGGTGACGGTGTGCGTGAGCGTGCCCTTCGGCCCGGTGACGGTGACCCGCTGGCCGTCGATCGCGACGTCCACGCCGGCCGGTACGGGGATGGGCAGGCGTCCGATGCGTGACATCTGTGCGTCCCCTCCGCTCAGTAGACGTAGGCGAGGACTTCTCCGCCCACGCCCTTCTTGTTGGCCTGACGGTCGGTGAGCAGCCCGGACGACGTCGAGATGATGGCGACGCCGAGCCCGCCGAGCACCCGGGGCAGGCTGCCGGCCTTCGCGTACACGCGCAGGCCCGGCTTGGAGACGCGCCGGAGCCCGGCGATCGAGCGCTCGCGGTTCGGGCCGTACTTGAGGTCGATGGCGAGCACCTTGCCCTTCTCGCCCTCCTCGACGTTCCACCCCGCGATGTAGCCCTCCTGCTGGAGGATCTCCGCGATGTGCGTCTTGATCTTGCTGTGCGGCATGCGCACCGAGTCGTGGTACGCCGAGTTGGCGTTGCGCACACGGGTGAGCATGTCCGCGATGGGGTCGGTCATCGTCATGGAGCCAGGCCTTTCCCGTCGCGGTTCCTCCGGCTGGGGCCGGAGGCCTGGGACGAGGAGTGGGAGGTTCGGGGAGGAGGAGGAGCGGTCACCAGGAGGACTTCGTCACGCCTGGCAGCTCGCCGGCGTGCGCCATCTCGCGCACGCAGATGCGGCACAGGCCGAAGGTGCGGAACACGGCGCGCGGCCGGCCGCACCGGTTGCAGCGGGTGTACGCCCGCACCGCGAACTTCGGCTTGCGCTTGGCCTTCTCGATGAGCGCCTTCTTCGCCATGTCTGCCTGACCAGTCCTAGCTCTCTCTGAACGGGAAGCCGAGCGCCCGGAGCAGGGCCCGCCCCTCGTCGTCGGTGGTCGCCGTCGTGACGACCGTGATGTCCATGCCGCGCGGGCGGTCGATGCGGTCCACGTCGATCTCGTGGAACATCGACTGCTCGTTGAGCCCGAAGGTGTAGTTGCCCTGGCCGTCGAACTGCCGCGGCGACAGGCCGCGGAAGTCGCGGATGCGGGGCAGCGCGATGCTGATCAGACGGTCCAGGAACTCCCACATGCGGTCGCCCCGCAGCGTGACCTTCGCGCCGATCGGCATGCCTTCGCGCAGCTTGAACTGCGCGATGGACTTGGTCGCCCGCCGCACCTGCGGCTTCTGACCGGTGATGGCGGCCAGGTCGCGCAGCGCGCCGTCGATGAGCTTGGAGTCGCGAGCGGCCTCGCCCACGCCCATGTTGACGACGACCTTGACCACGCCCGGCACCTGCATGGGGTTGCCGTACGTGAACTGCTGCTGCAGCGTGCCGCGGATCTCCTCGCGGTAGCGCTGCTTGAGGCGGGGCAGCGGACGGGCGCCGGTGCCGGTCGACCCGCCCGGGGAGGTGTCGGTGAGCGTCATGTCCTCGTCCTCACAGCTCGCCGGAGCAGCGCTTGCAGACCCGCACGCTGCGGGCCTTGCCGTCCGCGCCAGGCTCGCCGCGGCGGTGACCGACCCGCGTCGGCTTGCCGCACGAGGGACACACGACCTGCACGTTGCTCACGTGCAGCGGTGCCTCCTGGGTGACGATGCCGCCCTGCTGGGCACCGCGCGCGGGCTGGGTGATGCGGGTGTGCTTCTTGATGCGGTTGACGCCCTCGACGAGCACGCGCTGGCTGTCGGGGCTGGCGGCGAGCACCTTGCCGGTCACGCCGCGGTCCTTGCCGGCGATGACCTGGACGGTGTCGCCCTTCTTCACGAACAACCCTGCCACGGCTAGAGCACCTCCGGTGCCAGCGAGATGATCTTCATGAAACGCTTGTCGCGCAGCTCACGGCCGACCGGGCCGAAGATGCGCGTGCCGCGCGGGTCACCGCCGTCCTTGATGAGCACGGCGGCGTTCTCGTCGAAGCGGATGTACGAGCCGTCCGGGCGCCGGCGCTCCTTGACCGTGCGGACGACGACTGCCTTGACCACGTCGCCCTTCTTCACGCCGGCACCGGGCAGCGCGTCCTTGACCGTGCCGACGATGATGTCGCCGATGCCGGCGTAACGCCGGCCCGAGCCACCGAGCACGCGGATGCAGAGGATCTCCTTGGCACCCGTGTTGTCGGCGACGCGGAGTCGCGACTCCTGCTGGATCACTGTGTCTCCTGAGATGAACCCCGTATCCCTGCTGCCAGGGACGCGGGCTCGTCGTGTGCCCTCGGCGGTACGCCGCGGGCCGTGTGCTGCGCCCGGAGGACTACTTCGCCTTCTCCAGGATCTCCACGACGCGCCAGCGCTTGGTGGCGCTGAGCGGCCGCGTCTCCATGAGCAGGACGCGGTCGCCGATGCCGCAGGCGTTGGCCTCGTCGTGCGCCTTGAGCTTGTTGGTGCGGCGCAGCGTCTTCTTGTAGAGCGCGTGCTGCACGCGGTCCTCGACCGCCACCACGACCGTCTTGTCCATCTTGTCGCTCACCACCAGGCCCTCGCGGGTCTTGCGGTACGACCGCCCTGGCGCCGAAGGCGTCGTCGCGGCGCCGCCCTGGGTGCCGCTCGGCTGCGTGGTGCTGGGCTCGTTGGCGCTGGTCTGGGTGGCGCTGG
>JALYNK010000078.1 GCA_030773235.1 Actinomycetota bacterium
CTGACCGCGTCCTGACCGCGGGCACCCGCCGGCCCCCTCGCCGGCGGGCGCCGCGGCGGCCGGCGCGACCGCGGCCGTCCGGTACTCTCGGCCCTGCGTCGTGCGTGCCGCTGAGCGGCCTGCCCGCACCGTCCCGTGCCAGAGGAGCTGACCCGTGTACGCCATCGTTTCCACCGGCGGCAAGCAGTACAAGGTCGCCGTCGGTGACGTCGTCGAGGTCGAGAAGCTGCCTGGTGAGCCGGGCGCGGGTGTCGCGCTGCCGGCGCTGCTCGTCGTCGACGGCACCTCGGTGACGACGGACCGCGAGCAGCTGGCGGGCGTCACGGTGAACGCCGAGGTCGTCGGGCAGACGCGCGGCCCGAAGCTGCACATCCTCAAGTACAAGAACAAGACCGGTTACAAGAAGCGCCAGGGCCACCGCCAGTCGCTGACGCAGATCCGCGTCACGGGCATCGACGGCGGCTCGTCGTCCGCCCCGACGGCCACGCCCGCCGCCGAGCAGTAGGGGACCTCATGGCTCACAAGAAGGGCGCGAGCTCCTCGCGCAACGGCCGCGACTCGAACGCGCAGCGCCTCGGCGTCAAGCGCTTCGGCGGCCAGGTCGTCAGCGCCGGTGAGATCATCGTCCGGCAGCGCGGCACCCACTTCCACCCGGGCGAGCTGGTCGGCCGGGGCAAGGACGACACGCTGTTCGCGCTGGCACCCGGTGCCGTGCTGTTCGGCACCAAGCGCGGCCGCAAGACCGTGAACATCGTCCCGGCCACCGAGCCCACTGCGGTCGCGGCACCCAGCGCCGCCGACGCTCCGGCGGAGCCGGCACCGGCGCTCTGACGCACGAGCACAGCGGGAGCGGGTCGGCACAGCCGGCCCGCTCCTCGTGTTGAGGCCTCTGTGACCACTTTCGTCGACCGCGCCGTGCTGCACGTCGCCGCGGGCAACGGCGGCAACGGCTGCGCCAGCGTGCGGCGCGAGAAGTTCAAGCCCCTGGGCGGGCCGGACGGCGCCGACGGCGGGCGCGGCGGGGACGTCGTCCTCGTCGTCGACCGGCAGTCGCCGACGCTGCTCGAGTACCACTACCACCCCCACCAGCGGGCCACGAACGGCAAGCCGGGCCAGGGCGACCTGCGCCACGGGGCCACCGGAGCGGACCTCGTGCTGCCCGTGCCCGACGGCACCGTCGTGCTGGACGAGGACGGCACCGAGCTCGCCGACCTGGTGGGCGAGGGCACGCGGTACGTCGTCGCGCGCGGCGGCCGCGGGGGCCTCGGCAACGCGAGCCTCGCCAGCACCAGGCGCAAGGCGCCGGGGTTCGCGCTGCTCGGCGAGCCGGGCGAGGTCCGCGACGTCGTCCTCGAGCTCAAGAGCGTGGCCGACGTCGCGCTGGTCGGGTTCCCGAGCGCCGGCAAGTCGAGCCTCATCGCCGCGCTGTCCGCCGCGCGGCCCAAGATCGCGGACTATCCGTTCACCACGCTGGTGCCGAACCTCGGCGTCGTCGAGGCCGCCGGCACGACCTTCACCGTCGCCGACGTCCCCGGCCTCATCCCCGGCGCCTCGCAGGGCCGCGGTCTGGGCCTGGAGTTCCTGCGCCACGTCGAGCGCTGCGCGGTGCTCGTGCACGTCCTCGACTGCGCCACCCTCGAGCCCGGGCGCGACCCGCTCACCGACCTCGACGTCATCGAGGCCGAGCTCGCCGCGTACCGCACGTCGCTCGCCGACCGGCCGCGCCTCGTCGTGCTCAACAAGGTCGACGTGCCCGAGGCGGCCGAGCTCGCCGCGCTCGTCCGGCCCGACCTCGAGGAGCGCGGGCTCGAGGTGCACGAGGTGTCCGCGGTGAGCCGCGCCGGCCTGCGCGAGCTGTCGTACGCCCTGGCGCGGGTCGTCGGCACCGACCGCGCGGCCCGCCCTGAGCCGGAGCCGGCCCGGATCGTGCTGCGGCCGACCGCGGTCGACGAGCCCGGCTTCAGCGTGGCGGTCGCGGAGGACGGCTGGGTGGTCAGCGGCGAGAAGCCGGAGCGCTGGGTCCGCCAGACCGACTTCACCAACGACGAGGCCGTCGGCTACCTCGCCGACCGCCTGGCGCGGCTCGGTGTGGAGGCCGCGCTCGCCGAGGCCGGAGCCGAGCCGGGCGCCTGGGTCACGATCGGCGACGTCGGGTTCGAGTGGCAGCCGACCGCGCTCGAGGAGTTCGCGTCCGGCATGCGCGGCGCCGACGCGCGGCTGGAGCTGTCGGGCCGCGTCCGGGCCGGCGAGCGCCGCGCGGCCAAGGACCTGCGGCGTGCCGAGCGGCTCGGGCTCGTCGATGCGGCCCTCGTCGACGCGGCTCTCGACGACGCGGGGGACGAGCCCACCGGCGGGAGCGGGTGAGCCGGCAGGCGGTGCGCGACGCGGCCCGGGTCGTCGTCAAGGTCGGCTCGTCCTCGCTGACCACGGCGGCCGGCGGGCTCGACGCCGAGCGCCTGCGCACGCTCGTCGACGCCCTCGCCGACCGCGGCGGCGAGGTCGTGCTCGTCTCCTCCGGCGCCATCGCCGCCGGGCTGGCGCCGCTCGGGCTGCCGCGCCGACCGCGCGACCTGGCGACCCAGCAGGCCGCCGCGTCGGTCGGGCAGTCGCTGCTCGTGCAGCAGTACGCCGCGGCCTTCGCCGCGCACGGCCGCACCGTCGGTCAGGTGCTCCTCACCGCCGACGACGTCGTGCGCCGCGCGCACTACCGCAACGCGCAGACGACGCTCGACCGGTTGCTCGCGCTCGGCGTGGTCCCGGTCGTGAACGAGAACGACGCCGTCGCGACCGCCGAGATCCGCTTCGGCGACAACGACCGGCTCGCGGCACTCGTCGCGCACATCGTCCGGGCGGACGCGCTCGTGCTGCTCTCCGACGTCGACGGCCTGTACGACGGCGACCCGCGCCGGCCCGGCGCCCGCCTGGTCGCGGAGGTCACGGGCGCCACCGATCTCGTCGGCGTCGAGGCCGGCGGCACCGGCAGCGCCGGACTCGGCAGCGGCGGGATGGCCAGCAAGGTGCAGGCGGCCCAGATCGCCACCAGTGCCGGCGTCCCGGTCCTGCTCGGCGCGGCGGCGCAGGTCCGCCACGTGCTCGCCGGCCGGGGCGGCACCTGCTTCTGGCCGACCGGCTCGCGGTCCTCCGGGCGGCGCCTGTGGCTGGCCCACGCCTCCACGCCGGCCGGCCGGCTGCTGCTCGACGACGGTGCGGTGCGCGCGGTCGTCGAGCGCGGCACCTCGCTGCTGCCGGCGGGGGTGACCGGGGTCGAGGGCGAGTTCGCCGCCGGCGACCCGGTCGAGCTGTGCGGCCCGTCGGGTTCCCCGGTCGCCCGCGGGCTCGTGGCGTACGACGCCGCGGAGCTGCCCGCGCTGCTCGGGCGCTCGACCCGCGAGCTCGGACTGCGGGAGGTCGTCCACCGCGACGACCTGGTGCTGCTGCGCGGCAGTGCCGCGAGGGCGAGCGGGTAGGGCCCGGGCATGGCCACCGCGTGGATCGTCCCGACCGGCACAGACCACGTCGCCGAGGCGTCGGACGGCGACTACCTGCTGCGGCGCTCGAGCGGGTCGCCGGGGCAGTACGAGGTGGGAGCGGTGTCCGCCGCGGGATCCGGTGCTGGTTCCGGCACCTGCACGTGGGCCGGCACCGTCAACGCCGGCCTGCTGCCGCTGCTCCCGGAGGTGCAGGAGCCGACCGTGGCCCCCGACCAGGAGCGCGTCCTCACCGCCGTCCGGGGCGTCGTCACCGCCGAGACCCACCGGGGCGGTTGACGGTCCCGCTCGCCCGCTCGCCGGTCCGCGGCCGGCGCGTCCCGGGGTCGTCCCGCGCCCGCCTGGTGTCACGCCTCCGCGTGCTGCTCGTGGTGCTGCTCCCGCTCGCGCTGCTGCGGGCGGCGGGTGCGGAGTCCGGGACGTTCGCCGTCCTCGCCGTCGGGCTCGCACCGTGGGTGCTGCTGCCCGGGTACCCCGCGCTCCTCGCCGGTCTGCTCGCCCGCGACCGGCTGGTAGCGGGCGCAGCGGCGGTCGTGGCGGCCGTGCACCTGCTCGCCGTGCTGCCGGCCGTGCGCCCGGCGGCGCTGGCCCCCGTGACCGCCACCCGGCTCCGGGTGGCGGTCGCGAACCTGTACGTCCTCAACCCGGACCCGCGCGCCACGGGCGAAGCGCTGCGCGCGCTCGACCTGGACGTCCTCGTCGTCCCGGAGCTCACGCCCGCCGGGCTCACCGGGCTGCGCGCGTCCGGCCTGCTGACCGATCTGCCCCACCGCGTGGTCGACCCGGGCGCCGTCGAGACGGTGGGCCTGTTCAGCCGGACGCCGCTGTACGACGTGCAGGTCCGCGCCGGAGCGGGCCGCGCCCTGCCGAGCGCCACCACGAGCGTCGCCGGCCGGCCGGTGCGCGTCCTCAGCGCTCACACCCTGCCGCCGGTCGGGCCCCTCCAGCACGACTGGCGGCGCGGACTGCGCCTGGTGGCCCGCGACGCGCACCCGCAGTCCGCGCCCGTCGTCGTGCTCGGTGACCTCAACGGCGACCGCGACCACGCGGCCGTCCGCGCTCTGCTGCGGACCGGACTGCGCGACGTGCACGACGAACGCGGCCGAGGGCTGGCCCGCACGTGGCCCGCGGCGCTGCCTCTGCTGCACCTCGACCACGTCCTGGTGCGCGACGGCTCTGCGGCGGGGGTCGTCCCGATCGACGTCCGCGAGGTCCGGCTGCCGGGTACCGACCACCTCGCCGTCGTGGCCGACCTGGCGGTGACCGACCCGGACCCGACCGGTGAGCGGCGCGCCGACGGCGCCTGAGCCTCGCGCGACACGCGTCCTGCGCCCCGCCGGTGCGAGCATGGTCCCGTGTCCGGGGGCGGGGTGCAGTCCGTCGAGCGAGCGCTCTCGCTGCTCGACCTGCTGGCCCGCGCCGGAGGGCGGTCGGCGCTGTCGGACCTCGCGACCCGCTCGGCGCTGCCGCTCGGCACCGTGCACCGGCTGCTGGCCACCCTGGCCGCGGCCGGCTACGTCCGCCAGGACGCCGATCGCCGGTACGCGCTCGGTCCCGCGCTCCTGCCGCTGGGTGACGCCGCCACCCGCCTGCTCGGCGGGTGGGCCCAGCCGTTCCTCGTCCGGCTCGTCGAGGCGAGCGGGGAGACCGCGAACCTGGCGGTGCTCGAGGACGACCGCGTCGTCTACCTGGCGCAGGCGCCCGGGCGCCACCGGATGCGGATGTTCACGGAGGTCGGCCGGCGCGTGCTGCCGACCACGACAGCGGTGGGCAAGGTCCTGCTCGCCTGGCAGGACGAGGCGCAGGTCCGCCGCGTCCTCGCCCGGGTCGGGCTCCCGCGGCGCACCGAGCGGAGCATCACGGAGGTCCCCCGGTTCCTCGCCGAGCTCGCGGGCGTGCGCCAGGCCGCCTGCGCGGTCGACGACGAGGAGGAGGAGGAGGGCGTGCGCTGCGTCGCCGTGCCCGTCGGGCCCGGACCGATCGCGGTCGCCGCGCTGTCCGTCAGCGGTCCGTCGAGCCGCCTGCCGCGGGGCGACCCCGCTCTGCTGGCGGCCATGCGCGGCGTGGCCGCGGACCTCGCCCGCGAGCTCGGCGGCGGTACGGGCAGCGCGGCGGGCAGCCTGCCCGGCACCGCCTCGGACGTCACGCCTTCCGGTGTGCGGAAGTGATTCGCCGGGCGGGTTGCCGCCGGGCGCGTCGCTGCGCCACTGTGACCCGCCCCCGTACCCGCAGGTCCCCGACCCCCGCACGCGTCCGCCCGGAGCGCGCGGAGATCGTGCTGGAGGAGATGCGCATGAGTTCAGCCCCGCAGGTGGCCGGCGTGGAGGTCCGCGGCGAGTGGCGGAACGGCTACGAGCAGGTCCTCACGGAGGAGGCGCTCACGCTGCTGGGGCAGCTGGAGCGGAAGTTCGGCCCGCGCCGCCGGGAGCTGCTCGAGGCGCGCCGCCGCCGCGACGTCGAGCTGGCCGCCGGACAGCTCCCCGACTTCCGTCCGGACACGCGGGAGGTGCGCGAGGGGGAGTGGCAGGTCGCGCCGCCGGCCCCGGGGCTGGTCGACCGGCGGGTGGAGATCACCGGTCCGACTGATCGCAAGATGCTCGTCAACGCGCTCAACAGCGGCGCCAAGGTCTTCATGGCGGATTTCGAGGACAGCAACTGCCCGACGTTCGACAACCTCGTGCAGGGCCAGATCAACCTGCGCAACGCGTGGCTGCGGCAGCTCGACTTCACCTCGCCGGAGGGCAAGTCGTACGCGCTGGATGAGCAGGTCGCCACCCTCGTGGTGCGCAACCGCGGCTGGCACCTGCCCGAGCGCCACGTGCTCGTCGACGGCGAGCCGATGTCGGGGAGCCTGTTCGACTTCGGCCTCTACATGACCACCACCGCGCGCATCGCGATGGACAAGGGCTTCGGGCCGTATTTCTACCTGCCCAAGATGGAGAGCCACCTCGAGGCGCGGCTGTGGAACGACGCGTTCCTCTTCGTGCAGGAGGCGCTCGGCCTCCCGCGCGGCACGATCCGCGCCACCTGCCTCATCGAGACGATCCTCGGCGCGTTCGAGATGGAGGAGATCCTCTACGAGCTGCGCGAGCACTCGTCGGGCCTCAACGCCGGGCGCTGGGACTACATCTTCTCGATGATCAAGAAGTTCCGGACCCGGGGAGCGGAGTTCCAGCTCCCGGACCGCAACGACGTGAAGATGACCGTCCCGTTCATGCGCGCCTACACCGAGCTGCTCGTCAAGACCTGCCACAAGCGCGGTGCCCACGCGATCGGCGGCATGTCGGCGTTCATCCCGAACCGGCGCGACCCGGAGGTCAACGAGAAGGCGCTGGCCGCGGTCCGGGCCGACAAGACGCGCGAGGCCGACGACGGGTTCGACGGCTCGTGG